>CAJFIN010000021.1 GCA_904381335.1 Candidatus Neoanaerotignum galli
AAAGCCGCAAAAGACCGGCCTGTGCTAAGCAAAATACCAATCACCAACATTCCAAAGGCAATCAAATAGCTGCCCCAGCCAAAAGCACTGCGCAATCCCCAACCAAATAGGCCGCCAATCAAGCCGCCATTAAGCGGCCCCCCCATATCAAAAAATAAGCCGGCCTGTACCAGCAAAGAGGCGGAGTATCTCCTCTCCCCTACGCTTAAAAGCTGACCCAAAATAGAAAAGCTGAGCACAAATAACCCTGCCCCAATGCCTTTTTGCACCATGGCTTTCTGGCTTCGTCCAGGAAAAGTCCAAAGACAATAAGCTATTAGCGCCGGGGAAAGCACCATTGCGCCCACACCCAAAAGCCCCTCAAATAAGCCAGCCAAATACGCGCCAAAGTCTCCCGCAAGCCCCGTCCAGCAGCTCAAAAATAACAGTGCCGCCACAATCAGCAGCACCACAAATAGAATTTCTTTTTTTACCGCCGCTTCCCGGCGGGCCTGTTCTTTCTTCCTGCTTCGGCTCACCTGGGGTTTTGTACCGCGACTTACCGTTTTTTTGCGCGCGGAAGTTGTTTTTCTTTTCTGCGCCATGTTCGATTCCATCCTATCTATTATTCAAATAAAATATATGTTCTATACATTCTGTCCTAATTTTAGCCCCTGTCCCAAAACTGCCTTTGGTCATTTTATTATATCATGAATATGGCAGTTATGCACTCGGTTTTTTAGAAAAAAATTGGGATAACATGTTCGTTTTCCCTCCAGTCATCGTTTCCCAAAATCCGGCGTTTTTTTCCAAAGCTCTGGCAAAGCAGCCATTTTTGTGCTATACTGGTTGAAAGTTTTGCGAAAGGAGAAGCAGATGGAACGAAAATCGGAAATATCCTTTTCCAGTGTGGTATTTTGCCTGCTGGTGATGTTTATTCATATTGCAAGCCAGCCCATCAGTGTGTTAAACCGAGAAAGTTTTTCCTTTTTGGCTGTGATGGTGCCTTGGCGACTGAGTGCCTTTGTAGTGCAAGGGTTTTTATTTCTGTCCGCATTAAAGTTTTTTCTTGCCCCACCCATCACAAATTACCGCCATTTTTATTGGCGGCGCTTTACCACCATTGTACTGCCTTATGTGCTTTGGACAGTGATTTATTATTTCTTTTTCTATTTTGCCGGCTATTATTCCCTTTCTCTAAGGGATTTTCTGGGCTATTTGCTGCTGGGCAATATTGTTAGCCCTTTTTATTTCATTATTATTATTGTGCAGTTTTATCTGCTCATGCCTTTATGGCAAAAGCTGTTTCGTAGTGTCCCTTCCGCCCTATTGCTGGTGGTTGCCTTTATCATTACAGTGGTTTTTCCCCAAGTGCTGCCAGGTCTTTTGGCAAAAATCGGCATCACCCTAAGTTATACCGATCGGATGTTCCCCACCTATCTGCTATATTGGGTACTGGGGGGTGTGGTTGCGCTTCACTATCCGGCCATCTGCCGGTTTTTGAAACAAAGAGCTTTTCTGATTTTAGGCCTTTGGCTTTTGGCCGCGGCAGCAGACCTCTTTTTTACCTATCAGCAATACGTTTTTGGGTGGTATTCCCGCTATTTGGAGACGCTGCATATTTTCTACTGCATCCTTTCCATTTTATCGGTGTTTACCACGGGGTTGTATTTTACCGCCAAAAAATGGCTCTTCCGATTTGACCGGATGACGTTTTTGGCTTTTTTATCCCACTGTCTGTTTTTAAACATCATCAATTTTACCATGCAATTTTTCGGCATCACAGATATTGGCGTCAGCTTTATCATTCGGTTTTTCTTTGTGTATGCCGCAACATTTATCTTTTGTTATGTAGTGCAGGCCCTGCGCCAAGCCCTACGCCAGAAAGGAGTCAACTAAATGGAATCCATCCAAAAAAAAATCGGTATCATCGGCGGCGGCCAGCTGGGCCAAATGATGATCCTGGAAGCAAAAAAAATGGGCTTTTATATCACGATTTTGGACCCAACGCTCCACTGTCCTGCCCACACTTTAGTAGATGAACACATCGTAGCCGACTTTGAGGATGCTGCCGCCATCCGGCTATTGGCCCAAAAAAGCGATGTGGTCACCTATGAATTTGAACATATCAACGCCCAGGTGTTGGAAGAACTAGAAGCAGAGGGCCATGTAGTTTATCCCACTGCTCACAGTTTGGCCATCATCCAAAATAAATTATCTCAAAAAAGCCTTTTAGCAAAACACGGCCTTGCTGTGCCGGAATTTTGTCCCATCTCCAATGAAAAAGAGATGGAAGAAGCCGGCCTTTCTTTTAGCTATCCCTATATGCTCAAAAGCTGCACCGGCGGCTACGATGGAAAAGGAAATTTTTTGGTCCATTCTCCAGAAGAAATCGCCGAAGGTTTTGCAGCCCTTGGCGGTGGCAGCCTGCCGCTGATGGCAGAAAAATTCTTCCCCTTTGTGATGGAAATTTCCGTGCTGGCCTGCCGCAGCGCAAATGGCGACATCGCCGTTTATCCCGTGGCGCAAAATCATCATATTGACAGTATCCTTGATGAAACCCGAGTACCTGCCGACATCAGACCCGAGACCACTCAAGCGGCAATGGATCTGGCTCGCCGGGTGATGGAAGTATTTGCTGGTGTTGGTATGTTCTGCGTAGAAATGTTTGTTGGACCAGAAGGAGAAGTTGCCGTAAACGAAGTGGCGCCTCGGCCTCATAACTCTGGCCATTATACCATTGAAGCCTGTGTCACCAGCCAGTTTGAACAACATATCCGTGCTGTCAGTGCACTGCCTTTGGGTGATCCCTCGTTGCTTCGCCCTGCGGTGATGCGCAATATCTTAGGTGAAGAAGGGTTTCACGGTCCTGCCCAAGTGATTGGCGCAGAAAAAGCCCTAGCCATTCCTGGCGTCACTCTTCATATCTATGGCAAAACAGACAGTAAGCCAAAACGGAAGATGGGACATCTCACTGCCACAGCTCCCACCTTAGCCGAGGCCATTGAGCGAGCATCTGTCGCCCACGCTGCCATCCGAATTCAAGGCACCTTGCCACTGCATCCATAACACTGCGAGCTTGAGTCGCTGCTTATTTGGCGCTGAAAGTCCCACCATCAAAATAGTACAAGAAGCAGGATACTTTCTCTTACGCCATCCAGTGGAATCCTTGATTGAGTCTTTTCTGCGGTGGATAAAATGTGTTTTCTCCTCGCTTTGGGACATTTATGGCTCTTCTTTTTGCCAAATCCCGACAGACTCTGCCTAAAAAGAATCATTACAAAAACCTGGACGCCGCAACGTGCTCTTACCAGAACCATCCGGATATTCCCATATCCTGCTCTTTTGCCGCACTTATGGCAAGCCGCTTTATGATTGGCAGCATAGAAACAAAAACCTCCTTTGATCTCTGGTCATCGATCCACTAAGCCTTTGACCGGCAATCGTCAGGAGGTTTTTTCTATGGCGTGTCCCATTTAACCCTCTCGGCCCAAACCGTCCCTCTTGGTACCGGGAGCCCCTAGCATATACGCCTTCTATCCAATGTACCCCTTTTCCCAATCCTGTCACTTGCCCTTTTTGCTGCTGAGTATTTCTAGGGGCATCCGTTTATCTCCTTGCCATTGAGTCGGCTATCGCGGTCTGTTTCTGCCCACTTTTCCTCCATCTCCCTTTTTTATGGCTGCCATGGCCTAACCAGTTCCTTTTCTAGTTCCATCCACTGTGGCTGGAGCCAGTGAATTTGCATCGTTCTGAGGCAGCAGCAAAAGCTTTTGTGCTGTCTTTTCCTGCTTTTCTGCTTTGTCTTCCCTGTATCATCGGCTGTACTCTCCAAAAGGCCAATGGCTATCCCGTGTAGTTAAAGGATTACTCCTGTCACAGTACTTCAGAAAAAATCCATAATTTGGCAGTGATAAAATCCGTTACCACACGGTCTGCCAAAGATAGATCCTGGGGCCCGCTGGTAGGATTTTGATACCCCAGCACCTTCATACCTGCCCTTTTTCCTGCCAAAACGCCATTGGCTGAATCTTCAATCACCAAGCATTGTTCTGGCGCCGCTTTCAGCGCTTTGGCAGCCGCCAAAAAGACATCCGGCGCCGGTTTGCTGTGCGCCACTTCTTCTCCGCTGATAATGGCTTCAAAATAAGATTTCAACCCAATTTGTTCTAAGATCCACAAAATCAGTGAACGCTCTGTGGAAGACGCCAGCCCGATCGACCATCCCATCTGTTTCCCTTCCTCAAGCACTTCTTGTACTCCCTCAATGGCACAACAGTGGTTTTGCACAAAAAGCTCCCGTACGCGCTTTGCCCGGTATGCCATCATTTCTTCCGCTGTGGCTTTTATGGCAAATTGTTGGCGATAGCGAGGAAACCGCAATGGGTTTGTGGTGCCTGCAAAAGGGATAATTTCTTCTAACGTTACCTTTGCGCCAAAATGAGCCAATGTATCTAAGTCTGCCTGAAAATGCACCGGTTGACTATCAATCAGCACGCCGTCCATGTCAAACAGCAGTGTATGCTTCATCCTCTTCTTCCTTTCTATCACTGAAATATGCTAACATTTTTTTGCCAGATTTTATTATAGCGGAAAAAGCTGCCGCTGCAAAGCCCCTCCCCTAGCTTGACAAGGCAATGAATTCCTGTTATGATTGAATTATTACATTTGTAAGAAATATATAGAAAGGAGATTCTGCTTTGTCTCGACCGATACAAATTTCTGATGCAGAATACGATGTGCTCACCGTGTTATGGGAGCATGCACCCATCAGTTCCGCAGAGGTGGCCCAAATTTTAGCACCATTACATGACTGGAGCCCAAAAACGGTTCATACCCTGTTGATGCGCCTGGTGAAAAAAAGAGCCGTTTCTTACGATAAAGAAGGCCGTATGTTTTTATTTACTCCGTTGATTACAAAAAAGGATTATCTTCAGCAGGAAAATCGATCTTTCCTTGCCAGATTCTATCATGGACGGTTGGGAGAACTAATCTCTGCTTTTACAGAAGATGTTCCTTTATCTACGGAAGACCGGGCGGTTTTGGAGCGCCTTTTAGAGAGCAATGATGCGCCAAAGGAGGATGCCCCATGACAGCGCTGCTGATTTTAACAGCTCTTTGTGCCCTTTTCTTGATTTTGGATCGGACCATTTTTGCTTCTCTTACTTCCTCCGTCCGCTACGGTCTGGATCGACTTTTTTTGATTTTGCTGGCGCTGCCCTTTTTCCCTGCTCTTTCTTTGGGGCAACCAGCTGCAGTGGGATTTCCCTCTGTGGTAAGCACTGGTGCTGTTGTGTCTTCTGTCATGGATATGGCGCAGGAGGCGCTTCCTCTTGCCCATGCGCCACAGATATTACCTTCCTGGATTGGGTATCTCTATTGGGCCGGCGCAGCATTGACCGCCTTATTTTATGGCCTGGCTTATTTCCATCTGCTGCGCCAAAAGCGCCGAAGCCATCTGCCTTGCTCTACCCAAGAACAGGAAATCAAAACCTTGCTGCAGCAGGAGCAAAAAGCGCTTGGTCTACGGCGGGTTTTTCTCTTGTTTTCTGACGAAATCAATAGCCCTCTTTCCTTTGGGATACTCTTTCCCACCGTGTTGCTGCCCACCTCCATTTTAAACCATCCCACATTGCAAACAGCTCTGGTGCTTCGCCATGAACTTACCCATCTGAAACAAAAAGACGCCCTATGGAATTTTCTTTTTGCCCTGGGATCAATACTTTATTGGTTTCATCCTTTGGTGCAGTTATGTTTTGCCCAAGCTAGGTTTCACCGGGAGTTGGCTTGCGATGAAAAAGTGCTTTTGGGATTAAACGGCGATATGCGGCGCACTTATGGCCGAGCCCTGCTCGCCTGGGCCTGCGGCAATGCCCTTTCGGCTTGTCCTGCATTTAGTGGCGCATCAAAACGGCTGCGCCAGCGCATTGAAGCCATCACCGCCTTTCCACCCCAGGTGCATCCTAGGCGTCAGTGGCTTTGTATTTTACTTTGCTGCCTGATGGTGGCAATGGCAGCGCCGTCCGTCACCAATGCTGCCGGACGTGCCTTTTCCGCCCTTCAGCCACTGCCCAACTATACACAGCTGGATGCAGCCTCGGCCTTTGGCAGTTTTTCTGGCAGTGCAGTACTGCTGCGGCCTGATGGCTCTTATGCCATCTATGGCCCATCTGACGCTCAAACGCCAGCACCGCCATACTCCACCTATAAGATTCCCAGTGCTCTCATTGCCTTGGAGGAAGGGCAAATTGCACCAAATGCTTCCCTCCTGGCCTGGGATGGTACATCATATCCTTTTGCTTCATGGCAAAAAGACCAAACCCTGCAAAGCGCACTGCAAAACTCTGTGAATTGGTATTTTGAATCGTTAAATGCCTCCCTCGGTCCAGACTGTTTAGCATCCTATTTTTCTGCATTTTCTTACGGCAATGGTGCTGCTTCTTCCGCTTTAGATCAATTTTGGGCTGATGGCACTTTGACGGTCTCTCCGCTGCAGCAAGTGGACTTTCTCCACCGTCTTTGTCAAAATGATCTGCCTGCCAGCATAGAAAATCAACAAGCCCTGCAAGACGCTCTTTTCCTTCACTCCTCTCCTTATGGGGCACTTTATGGAAAAACTGGCACCGGCAACTGGGAGGGACAAGATCGAGAAGGATGGTTTGTGGGTTGGATTGCCACTGACAGTGGTCCGGCCTGTTTCAGTATCCATATCAAGGGAGTCGGTGCTAATGGGCAAACTGCCTATCAAATTGCTCAAACCCTCTTTTTCTCTGCCACTGGGCAGTAAGCGTCAAGCTGCTCTTTCGGGACAAACCATAGGTTTGTCCTTTTTTATTTTGTCATCCGTTTTTCGTCTTTTTTTAAAAACCGTTTCTTTTTTTCCCCTGCTGTGTTATAATCATCTCCGATAGTATCCTGCCGGCAGATAGATCCGGCAAAAGAAGGTGAAACCACATGCATCAACCAAGGATTGTCATTCCTTTGGGCGACCCCGCAGGCATTGGCCCGGAAATCGTTGCCAAAGCGTTGACGGATCCTCGTATTCAATCTTCTGTCCGATGTCTTTTGGTGGGCAGTCGGCTCATTTTTGAGCAGGCCATAAACCTGACGGGCGCTGATTACACTTTGCCGCCCTTTGATCCTGTCCTTTGGGCTAGCGGCGCACAGCATTGGGCATTTTACGATCTTGCGGATGTGGATATGCAGGCCTTTCATCCAGGAGAAGTGTCCGCTCTTTGTGGGCAGGCGGCCTATCATGCCATTTCTACTGCCATTGATCTGGCCATGAACCACGCTGCCGATGCCGTTGCCACACCGCCCATTCATAAAGAAGCTTTGCGGGCCGCCGGCGTGCCTTATATTGGCCATACGGAAATTTTTGGTGCTCTAACAGGCACGCCAGACCCACTGACAATGTTTGAAGTGGACGGGTTGCGGGTTTTTTTTCTCAGCCGGCATGTTTCGTTACAAAAGGCATGCCAGATGGTCAAAAAAGAGCGGATCAAATCCTATGTCCGCCGTATCCATCAGGTGCTTTGCACCTTCGGCGAAAAAGATGGCCTGATTGCTATTGCTGCTCTCAATCCCCATTGTGGGGAGCATGGGCTATTTGGCCAAGAAGAAATGGAAGAGATCCTGCCGGCCGTATCCGCTTTACAAAAAGAAGGATTGCCTGTAACAGGGCCCATCAGCGCTGATGCCGTCTTTCATCAAGCCAAAACAGGCCGCTATGCTGCCGTGCTTTCCTTGTATCATGACCAGGGTCATATCGCCACAAAGACCCTGGATTTTTACCGCACCATTTCCGTCACCTGTGGTATGCCTATTTTGCGCACTTCTGTGGATCACGGCACGGCAATGGATATTGCCTGGAAAAATTGTGCCAGCCCGGTCAGTATGATCGAAGCCATTTTGCTGGCCGCCAAATATGGGCCTTCCTTTGAAGGCCGCATCATTTAATGCCATTTGCACCATAAAGGAGGAACATCATTATGGAAATCCAGTTTGCAGACCGGATGCAGTTATTTAAAGAAGGTATCTTTACCACACTCAACAATATTAAAAAACAGCGGATGAAAGAAGGCAAAGTATGTTATGACCTTTCCGTGGGCACGCCTGACTTTTTACCGGCGCCCCATGTGATGGAAGCGCTGACCAAAGCCTCTTTGGATCCGGAAAATTATAAATATGCCATTTCTGACCGGGATGAACTCATTAGCGCCGTGCAGGATTGGTATCAAAGACGGTATCAAGTGACCCTAGAAAAGGATGAAATTATAAGTCTATATGGCTCCCAGGAGGGACTGAGCCGGATTGGTATGGTGCTCTGTAATCCTGGCGACATTGTGCTGACGCCAAATCCTGGCTATCCGATTTTTTCCATGGGCCCCATGCTCAATGATGCAAAGATCGTGCATTATGACCTGAAAGCAGAAAATGATTACCTGATCGACTTTGATGCCATTGACCCTGCCTTGGCAAAAGCGGCCAAAGCCATGGTGGTTTCTTATCCTGCTAACCCCATCTGCCGTTTGGCGCCCAAGTCTTTTTATGAAGATTTGATTGCCTTTGCCAAAAAATATAACATCATCATTCTTCATGATAATGCCTATTCTGAGATTGTCTATGATGGAAATGAAGGGTTCTCCTTCCTGGCCATTGAAGGGGCAAAAGAAGTCGGCATTGAGTTTAATTCCCTCTCTAAGGGATATAATCTCACTGGCGCCCGCATTTCCTTTGCCATCGGTAACCGTGATATCATTCAGCAATTCCAGAAATTACGCAGCCAAATTGACTATGGTATTTTCCTGCCTGTGCAGGCAGCTGCTATTGCAGCCCTCACTGGCCCCCAAGATATGGTGGCCAAAAACCGGGCCGAATACCAGAGCCGGCGCGATGCTTTGTGCAATGGCTTAGCCAACATTGGCTGGGAAGGGGTTCGCTCCGAAGGTACTATGTTCGCTTGGGGCCCTTTGCCTAAGGGTTATACAAATTCGGAACAGTTTGTCCTGGAGTTAATTGAAAAATCTGGTGTATTTTGTGTCCCTGGCAGTGTTTTCGGCCCCCTGGGCGAAGGATATGTACGGTTTGCACTGGTAAAGCCTGTGGATGAAATGAAAAAATTAGTGCAGTCCATTGCCGATAGCGGCATGATTCAAAAATAAAAGACCTTTCCAAAAAAACATACCCCATCGGTTCAGCAACATAGGTTGTGACAGAATCAATGGGGTACTTTTTTGTCCGGAAAAAGCCTTGCTATCCTCATCATAAAAGTGCTGCAAAGCTTCAACAGTTCATTTTAAGTCCATGAAGAGATATCCCAAAGGAGAAAAACGTTTCGATTTTGATCTGCCTCAGCATACCTTTTGCAAAACAAAAGGGCTTACCTCTGTACTTGACAGAACGTAAGCCCTGCCCATGGCTAACCATGTGGCACAAAATACCGGTTTATACGCTTCCTCTTCCGGCAGGATTGTTTTTCCCTTTCCCCAAAAGACAACTATTTTGGCACATTGCTGCTATGCAAAAGGTGTCCTTCATCCCTTTGCCCCAACCGGCGGTAAACCGTCACATACATGGTCAGATAACAAGCCAAGCCGCCAATGATATTGGAAATGGGTTCCGCCAAAAACACACCTGTCACACCGAGATTCGCCACCCGTGGCAACAGCAATGTCAGCGGGATCACAATGATCACTTTCCGGAAAAGGGAGAAAAAGATAGCCTGGTGGCTCTTTCCCAAACCCACAAAAGCCGACTGCCCCGAAAATTGGAACACCATCATACAAAATGCCGCAAAGTAAATCCTCATTGCCGTCCGACCGGCGGTAAGATATTCAGGACTATCCAAAAACAGTCGGATAAAAAGTTCTGGTACAGCTAAAGTAACCACCCAAGCTGCCACACAGTAAATCCCACCCAATGCTGTTGTTACCAAAATTCCCTTGCGAACACGATCATACAGTTTTGCCCCGTAATTAAAGCCTAATACCGGCTGAGCGCCGTTAGTAATTCCGTTTACTGGCAGGCTGATCACATCCCGCACCGAGTTTAATATGGTCATTATCCCAATATAAAGATCGCCGCTATATGCCTGCAAGGTAGCATTACAAGCAATCTGTACCAGACCATTGGTAGCTGACATGGTAAAGCCAGCCATGCCCAAAGAGGTAATCTGTTTGACCAGATCTTTGCGCAGGCGCAGCCATTTTTTCTTAAGCCGCAGTAGGGCAGATTTCCCCGTCAAAAACCGAACCACCCAAACGGCAGAAACGGCTTGAGAAATCACTGTAGCAACAGCAGCTCCCCGCACCCCCATATCAAACAAAAAGATAAACACAGGGTCCAGCACCAAATTCAGCACCGCCCCTACCACTACTGTGACCATAGCTATCCGGGGGAAACCTTGGGAAGTGATAAAATAGTTTAACCCAGTGCCCAATGTGACAAACACCGTGCCCAACAGGTAAATACTCATATAGTTATAGGCATAAGGATAGGTCTCCTCACTGGCGCCAAACAAAAACAAAATCGGCTCTTCCAGCAAATAAAACACTGCCATGATCGCCAACGATGCCAAAAAAAGCAATGTGGCTGTATTGCCCATGATCTCCTCTGCCCGTTCTTCATCTCCTGCCCCTCGGGCAATGGAACAGAGCGGCGCGCCGCCCATGCCAAATAAATTGATGACGGCAGTGATTAGGGAAATAATCGGAAAGGTGATTCCCACCCCCGTCAGTGCTAGTCCGCTTTCCACTGGCAAATGGCCAATGTAGATTCTATCCACCAAATTATATAACAGCTGCACAAATTGAGCGACAATCAGAGGCAGTGCCTGCCGCCAGATATGGCCCGTAATGGATCCCTTTGAAAAATCATGTTCCATCCTTCCACCCCCGAAGCATCCTTGAATATGATTTTATTATCCACCTTTTGGGCAATGGAGTCAAATCTTTTTCTCATCCATTTGGGACTGACAACCCCTGTTGCTCCTCCTTTTCCCCATAAAAAAAGCGCCCGAAGGCGCTCTTTTTCTCTGTTAATCATCCCTGCGTCCGCCAAAAAGCAGAATCAGCCGCAGCAGCTGAGCAATGGCCATCGCTGCACTAGCCACATAAGTCATGGCTGCCGCCGTAAGCACTTTTTTCACTGGACCTAATTCTTCCTGCGTTAAAATACCATTATCCCCCAGCATGTGAACAGCCCTAGAGGAAGCGTTTAGTTCCACAGGCAGTGTGACCAAAGTAAACACCACCACCAAAGCAAACAGCACAATGCCTGCCTGCACTAGCATATAGCCAAACTCAGACCCTGCTTGTGAGCCAAATAACAGCCCTAACACAATCAGTATCCAGGAAAAATTACTGCCGATATTCGTCAATGGCACCATTGCGCTGCGAAGCACCAAAGGCCCATATCCTACAGCATGCTGCACCGCATGGCCTGTTTCATGGGCCGCAACCCCCACTGCCGCCAAAGAGCGAGAATCATATACGCTTTCGGATAACCGCAGTACCCGATGGGATGGATCATAATGGTCAGTCAGATTGCCCCGCACTCGCTCAATACGCACATCCGTAATCCCCGCCGCCCATAACAAGCGCTGGGCTGTTTCTGCTCCTGTCAAGCCAGAAGCACTGCGAACCGAAGAATATTTCCGAAACGTACTGCTTACCTTCGCCTGTGCATATAACGACAGCAATAATGCTGGAATCAACAAATATAAATATTGTAGGTTAAAATAAAACATAGCGTTCCTCCTTTTCGCACTTTGTTATTACAAAGTACGTGAAAATGGGAAAACAGTCTGCCTTTTTAGCCCAGAACCGTTCCTTTGGCAATCCCATGGCCCCGTAGGAAAGCATCCGCCGGCATGGCTTTTTTCCCTTGGCTTTGCACCACAGTTAAAAGGACTGCGCCCTGACCGCAGGCTACGCAAATGCCTGCCTTGCCCGTCTCTATCACTTCTCCCGGCTGTGCCTGGATATCCTTTGCAGCCAACTGGCTTTGAAGCACTTTTAATGGCGCTCCCTCCAAAAGCGTATGAGCGCCAGGCTGGGGTGACAGCCCCCGAATGAGACAGTCCACCTGATGAGCAGGCTTGGTCCAATCAATCTTCCCCATGGATTTTTCAATCATAGGCGCATAGGTGCTTTCTTCTTCCACTTGCTTTTCCCAGTGGGCCTGTCCTGCTTGTAGTTCCTCCAAGGTAGTCAACAGCAATTTTGCCCCTGCCTGGGCCATTTTTTCTGTTAAAGAGCCGTAAGTGTCCTCTGGTCCAATGGGCAAAACCACCTTCGCCATCATATCGCCGCTATCTAGGCCCTCTGCCATTTGCATGATGGTAACACCTGTTTCCTTTTCTCCATTGACAATGGCCCACTGGATCGGCCCTGCCCCACGGTACTTGGGCAACAGAGAACCATGGATATTGATGGCCCCATACCGCGGCAATGTTAAAATGGTCTTCGGAAGAATTTGGCCATAGGCCGCCACCACGATGACATCGGCAGGATACATTTTTAATTCCTCTAAAAAAGCAGGATCTTTGGCCTTTTCCGGCTGCAACACCGGAATACCTAGTTCCTGAGCCACTTGTTTGACCGGCGGAGCTTGAAGTTTTTTCCCTCTCCCTTTCGGTTTATCCGGCTGAGTTACCACTGCCGTTATCTGATGGGCCCCCGCTAAAGCCTGAAGGGCTGGTAAGGCAAACGAAGGCGTTCCCATAAAGATGACATTCATTCTTTTTCCTCCGTTTCCTCACTGATGGCTTTATCAATATATAAAATACCATCCAGATGATCCAATTCATGGCAAATGGCGCGGGCCATCAAATCCCATCCTTCGATCTCAAAGAGATTTCCTTCCCGATCCAACGCCTGTGCCTTCACATATTCTGGCCGCTCCACCACAGCACTCAACCCCGGCAGGCTCAAACAGCCTTCCTGATCCCGCACTGCTCCTTTGGTTTCCAGGATGACAGGATTGATCATTTCCACCAATCCATCTCCCACATCAATGACCACAATCCGTTTAAGCACACCCACCTGAGGCGCAGCCAATCCTACGCCATTGGCGTCATACATGGTTTCAGCCATATCCGTCAGCAAGGTCAATATCGCTGGTGTGATCTCCTTTACTTCTTTGCACGTCTTACGCAAAATTTCATCGCCTTCCAGACGGATCATCCGTTTTGCCATGATGGTATTCCTCCTTTAATCACTGCTTTTATTTTCCGAGCATGGCCCGCATTAGGTGTTATAGCCACCTTTTTCCCTCACTCATTATTTTCCATGGTTATTTTTCTGATAACAAATAAAACACAGATATTGCCTGCTGTCTAGTAAAAAGCCCTAAAGGCTCATACCGTTTTCCTGTGCCATTCATTAGTCCCAATATCCGTACTTCTTCCACGGCTTCTTTTGCCCATGGGGCTATCTGAGCTGCATCCTCATACATGATATTGCCTTCCACCGTTCCTGCCGTTAGCCCAATGACATGACAAAGCCGCTGTAGCATCACTGCCGCCTCCTGCCGGGTAATATTGGCCTGGGGTGCAAACCGTCCTTCCCCCACACCGCTGACAATACCTAAAGAAGCCATTTGAGCCACTGCCATGTTCTGGGTGTCAGAAAAAACAGGCGCCGTACTGCTCTGGGCCAATCGTGCAGGATAGTATACCGCCAGATATTGCGCTGCTAAAGCAGCAAACTCTTCCCGAGTGATGGCCCGGTGATACCAATTTTGAAGTTCCTCTGGCACCATTCTCCGAGTAATGGCCTCTTCCACCATGGAGGCCGCCCAATCATCTGGTGGATCAATCTGCTCTATGGGCATAGCGTCATCCAAAGATATCCCCGCGCTGTCAGAGGTATGTGTGCCTTCATAAGAAAGAATCTTGTGGTTTTTACTCAGCTCTGCCAAAGAAATATCAAAATAACTTTGCGCCACAGACCCATCTTTGTATTGACCGTTTTCATACCGGTTGCCAGAATCCCATGTGGGATCAACAATCACCCAACGGCCATCTAAATAAACTTCATTCCAGCGATGGTTTATGCTCATAGACTGATAAGAATCTTGAGTCCAGACATCACCCGCCACATTTATGGTCTGTGCCGTTTGATCTACGATAAAAACACCTGTACTGTCCTGGGGGATATCGTTAACCGTATATCCATCTACCTCTAGACAGGCAATCCCTTGAGCCCGCACCAAATTTCGGAATACCCGGGCATAATAAGCACAATTCCCACGATGGTATGTTTCTAACCATGCCGCAGACGTTTGATCCAGGCTGTCCTTCCATTCTTCCGATGAAGAAATTTCAATGCCCATGCCAAAATCACTGTTATCATAATAAATATGGCTGCAAACCCAATCATGAATGGCTTGCACTTTATCTTTTTCATCAGATCGCCCTGCGGTAATCTGGTCGGATAAAGCCTCATATCCTTCTCCTTGGGGAAAAGCCAAGTAAGAGGCTGGCTCTTTTTCCATTTGATATAAGTCCTGGTTGTGGGCTAACACAGCTTGATAATATGAGCTTAACTCTTCTGCATAAACCACGGATGTCAATAGCCACACTGCCGCCAAAACACAGGCCAATAGGTTGATTCGCTTCATTTTTACCTCCTAGTTTCGCTAAAGCCATCTTTTTTATTCTACACCAGATCCAGCTTTTATACAATACTTTGGGGATCGGTATAAATGCGCAGCGTCACCTCGCCCCGCGCCTTTCTGTCTATCTGGGCTGTTTCTTCCCAAAGGGCTGTTCGCAAGGCGGTTTCATCAGTTCCTTTGAGAAAAACATGGTATCGAAACTGATTTTCAATTTTTTTATGCATTGCCGGACCAGGCCCTACCACAGTGATGCCCCGGGCGGTAAATGCTTGGGCTAATACATCAGACCAACGGACTGCCGCCTCCTCTGTTTCGGCAGTCACCAGTACGCCGAAAAAAATACCGCAGGGAGGATAGCCCATCATCTGCCGCAACGCTATCTCTTGGCTGTAAAAGCCTTCATAATCCCCCCGCGCCGCGCATTTGACAGCGTAATGCTCGGGCTGATACGTTTGGATAACCGCGCGGCTTTGTTGCCCCGCCCGACCAGCCCGTCCCGTTACTTGGGCCAATAAGTCAAAGGTACGTTCTGCCGATGTGTAACTGGCATCATATAAGGATAGATCCGCCGCCATCACGCCCACCAACGTCACATTAGGAAAATCATGACCTTTGGCAATCATTTGCGTCCCCACAAGCACATCCGCTTCTCCCCGGGCAAAGGCAGATAAAATAGCATGATAACTGCCTTTTTTTGCTGTTGTATCCCGATCCATACGCAAAAAATGGGCTTTCGGGAACAATCTTTTGGCCTGCTGCTCCACCTTTTCCGTACCAGCACCAAAAAACTTGATATATTTTGACCCACATACTGGACAAACCTTAGGCACTGGCGCTTTTTGCCCGCAATAGTGGCATTGCAGCTCTTGCTGGCGGCTATGGTAGGTGTAGGCCACTGAGCACTGACGGCAAGTCGCCACATAGCCACATCTCCGGCAGGAAACAAACGTGGCAAACCCGCGCCGGTTTAAAAAAAGCATGGCCTGTTCCCCCCGATGGAGGGTTTCCATCAGGGCCTGACGGAGCGCACGACTAAACATGGTGGCATTGCCTTGGGCCAATTCTTCTCCCATATCCACGATCTCTGTATGGGGACGTTGGCCGCCGCTAGCTCGCCGGGTCAAACGAGCCAAAGCATACGTTCCTTCCAGCGCTTTTTGATATTGCCCCACCAGCGGTGTTGCCGTACCCAGTACCACCTTGGCCCCGGCTTTTTCTCCTCGCCAAAGGGCCACCTCCCGTGCATCATACCGGGGTGTTTGCTCACTTTGATAACTTTGGTCATGGGCTTCATCCACTATAATCATGCCCAGATGGTCAAAGGGCGCAAACACAGCGCTGCGGGGCCCAATCACCACACTGATCTCTCCTTGGGCAGCCCGCTGCCAAACCAAAAGCCGCTCCGGCTGGGTCATTCGGCTATGCGTCACTGCCACCCGCCGGCCAAACCGCTGGGTAAATCGCTGCCACAACTGGGGCGTCAATCCTATTTCCGGCGTCAGCACAATGGCCTGTTTCCCCTGGGACAAAAGATGTTCTATCGCAGAAAGATATAGCTCAGTTTTTCCGCTGCCTGTCACACCAAAAAGCAGCAGGGGCCGATGGTCTTTGGCAGAAAGCATCTGCTGCTGGGCCTTAGCCTGTTCTTCTGTTAAGGTGAGAGGATGAGAGATTTCCCAACTTTCTGCCTGTGGCAACTGACGTTGTTCCTCAAGCCAAACCGTCTGCAAAATCCCTTTCTGCACTAACGTTGTCAACGCTGATGAAGAAAGGCCATCTCGTCTGGCATTTTCTGCTGTTGCTTGGCCCTGGCGGAGAAAATAAGCAGCAGCCTCCCTCTGGCGGCGCTCCTTTGCTCCTATGCCAGATAACAACGCCTCTGCCCCGGCCGAATCGATTAAGGCATACGCTTTTTTCTGCCTAACCCGGTTGGCCCTGGCCGGTGTAATGGCCTGTAAGCAGCTGGTAAGTGTTGCAAAATATCGTTGTTTCATCCACCAGGCCAACTGGACGCCTTCTTCAGAAAACACTGGCGCATCGTCTACCACTGACTGGATTTCCTTTCGTTTTTCCGCAGGAACATCACTTTCTTCCCCCAGCGCAACCACATAGCCGCTCATTTGTCCGTTTTTCCGCCCAAAAGGCACTTTCACCCGGACCCCCAACCGCACCTGGTCTAAAAGGAGCAATGGCACTTCATAATCAAATATCCTATCTAATTTTTGGCTCTTGGCAGCCAGGATGACTTTCGCAATCATAGTCCACCTTCTCTTTTTCCAAAAAAAAGACGCCCAGGGTGTCCTGCGGCGTCCCTTCCATTGCTGCCAACGGAATTATGGTTCATCTTCTTCGGTGGTCTGTTGAGCAGTCTCCGGATGCGCGGATGCTTCTGCCTGCGCTTCCTCTTGGGCATTGTCCCCTGCTTCCATCTCTTCTTCCGGTTTTTCTTCCCGTTCGATGATCCGAATTTTGCCTTCGTACAGCTCATTGACGGCGATAGAAACCGGTTTATCCACCTTGACCTGATCGATCAGAGGCGCCGCATGATCCACTAACTGTCTCGCCCGTTTTGCCACAGCGATCACAATGGTATAGCGGCTGCCCACCACATCGGCGCCGTCTTTACCGTTACTGATTTTTTCCAGCAGATCTGTATATGATGGTCTTAACATAAGCCTTCCTGCCCCTCTCTAAAATGTTGTAAAAATTCCTTTTGCCTGATGCATCTTCTTTTCTCCGCCCGTAAAATAGCCTCAATATCTGCTACGGCATCCTCTACCTGGCTGTTAACCACCAAGTAGTCATACTTTTCCACCAGGGCCATTTCTTCTTGGGCGCGGCGCAGCCTAGCCGCAATGGTCTGTGCATCCTCTGTGCCCCGGCCCTCCAACCGCTTTTTCAGTTCCGCCAAAGAAGGCGGCGCCAAAAACAGCAGCACTGCTTCTGGGTATTTTTCTTTCACCTGAAACGCGCCCTGTACTTCAATTTCTAAAATTACATGTTTTCCCTGGGCCATTTGCTGGAGCACATAGTTCTTCGGCGTGCCATAGTGATGGCCGCAAAAAGCAGCATGTTCCAAAAAACCATCTGCTTGAACCATATCTTCAAACTCTTTTTCTGTTTGAAAGAAATAATGCACGCCTTCCTGTTCATAAGGACGGGGCGGACGCGTGGTAGCGGAAATGGAAAGGGCATAACCGCCCCGCGCCAACAGGGCTTCGACCACAGTGCCCTTGCCTGCGCCAGAAGGTCCAGATACGATCAAAAGCAGGCCCTGTTCCTTCATTCGTCCTTTTCCTCCTTGCCAGAAAGTCTGATGCTCACCGTCTCCGGCGTAATCAAACTCAACACCACATGCCCACTATCCATCACAATAACACTGCGTGTTTTGCGGCCATATGTGGCGTCAATGAGAATACCGTTGGTTCTGGCTTCTTGGATCAGACGCTTGATGGGCGCCGATTCCGGGCTGACGCAGGCCACAATCTTATCAGTGTTGACAACGTTTCCCAGCCCAATGCTGATAAAATTGGAATGTTCCATGGTACACCTCTTTTTACTCTATGTTTTGGATCTGTTCCCGAATTTTCTCAATTTCTGTCTTTAATAGGATAGCCGTGTTTGTCATTTCCAGATCGCTGGACTTGCTGGCAATGGTATTTGCCTCCCGATTCATCTCTTGCACCAAAAAGTCTAATCTTCGTCCAATAGAACCTTCAGATGCAAATATATCCTGCAATTGGAGCAAATGGCTTTTCAGTCTTGTGGTTTCTTCATCCACGCAGGCTTTATCTGCAAATATTGCAATTTCTTGCGCAATTCGCTGCTCATCCACCGGAGCATGATCAAACAGCTCTTTGAGCCGATCGGTCAGCTTTCGGCGGTATTCCTCCACCACCAGTGGGCCTCGCGCGGCAATCTGATCCGTCCAGGCGCCAATTTTCTCTGCCTTTTTTTCAATATCGCGCCACAAAGCATCTCCCTCTTTTTGCCGCATCGCCAAAAAGGAGGTAATTGCCTGCTGCAATGCCCGTTCCAATAGTGGCCAATACGCCTGTGCATCCTCTTGGGTCTTTTCCGTGGTGATGACATCAGGAAATTTCGCCACCAAATCAAGACTGTCATGGCTAATCAGCCCAAATTTTTCTTCCAACATCCGCAGCTTTTGCACATAAGCCGCTGCCAGTTCTTCGTTCAGCCTCACCTGGATGTCTTCTTTGGCTGTGGTTTCAAAGGTAATAAATACATCTATTTTCCCGCGGAAAACAACCGCTCCTATCGTTTTACGGATACGGTCCTCCAACGGATTCAGAAATTTCGGCACTTTGATCGATACATCTAAAAACCGGTGATTGACGGACTTCATCTCCACCGAAAACTTTCTGCCGTTTTCCTCCGCTTCTCCTTTGCCATAGCCGGTCATGCTTGCTGCCATACGAATCATCCTATTCTACTATTCGTCTATATGCCGATTTTATTATTATAGCTGATTTTATCATAACATTCAAGGCAAAACCATGTCAATCTTCTGATTTTTCCCGTTTCTGCCGGTAAAAGCAAAAACAGGACTATGGATAAAGCCGCCTTTGTGGTATGATAGAAAAAAGAACCATCTTTAGAAAGGAAGTGCCATCCATGGCTTTAGACGGCATCACAGTGCATTGCATTAAAGATGAATTATCCTCCCGCCTGACTGGCGGACGCATTGATAAAATTTATCAACCACAAAAAGATGAAATTATTTTAGGCGTGCGGGCCTTTGGCACAAATTATAAATTGCTTTTGTCCGCCAATGCCAGCCATCCCCGGGCTCAACTTGTTTCTTCCTCCAAAGAAAACCCACTGCAGGCCCCCATGTTTTCCATGGTTTTGCGTAAACACCTATCCGGCAGCAAAATTCTCTCCATCTCTCAGCCAGGAGCTGAACGAATGTTGTTTTTTACCATGGAGGGGCATAACGAAATGGGCGACCTGGTGCAAAAACAACTGGTGCTGGAGCTAATGGGCAAATATTCAAACCTGATCTTGGTGGACCCACAAACCGGCAAAATTTTAGACGCCATCAAGCATGTCACCCATGACATCAGCTCTGTGCGGGAGGTGCTTCCCGGCAGAGCCTATGTAGAGCCTCCCTCCCAGCAAAAGCAAGATCCGTTTTCTTTAGAAAAAGAATCGTTTTTCTCTGCTTTATCCGCCTTGCCGGACGCTCCATTAGACCGGGCCCTCACCTCAAGCTATACGGGCTTAAGTCCGCTGCTTTCTTCAGAAATTTGCAGCCGAGCTCATCTGGATGCATCTGACCGGCCTTCGGCCCTTTCCCAGCTACAAAAAGATACTCTCTATGATGCATTCTCTGCTTTGATGGAAGAAGTAAAAGCTGGGCAATATACGCCTTCTTTATACTACGATGCCCATGGCTTGCCACAAGAATTTGCTCCGGTACGCCTAACCATGTTTCCTGGCAAAGCAGAAGAGATGGAAAGCATCAGCGATGTGATGACGGCTTTTTATGAAAAACGGGACGCCGCCTATCATATTCGTCAAAAAGCTCATGATTTGCGCCGCTTGGTGCAGACAAACATCGAACGGTGCGTAAAGAAAAAAGAGATTCAACTTCGCACCAGAAAGGATAACAAAAATATGGATCTATGGCGGTTAAAAGGGGAACTTTTGACCGCGAACCTATATGCCGTGCCAAAAAACGCTACGGTCTATGAAGCTCCTAACTTTTATGAAGAAGGGATGCCCCTGGTGCAGATCCGGCTGGACCCTACCCTCACACCTTCAGAAAATGCCGCCCGGTATTTTCAAAAATATAATAAGGCCAAGCGCACCTTGGCTGCTTTAGCCGTACAAGAGGCACAAAATGAAAAGGAGCTGGCCTATTTGGAAGGGGTCTTAGTTGCCATTGATGCCTGCAATGAAGAAGCAGACATCAAAGATATCCGCGATGAATTGGTGGAAGAAGGGTATTTGCGTAAACGAAGCAGCAAACAGGACAAGCGGCAAAAAAAGTCCCGTCCTCTGCATTTTCTTTCCTCTGATGGCTACCACATTTTTGTGGGTAAAAGCAATACCCAAAATGATGAACTGACCCTTCGTTTTGCAAAGTCAGACGATCTTTGGCTTCACACAAAAAAAATCCCCGGCTCCCATGTGATCATCCAGACCAATGGCGCACCGGAGCAAGTACCTGCTGCCACACTGATGGAGGCGGCGAATCTGGCGGCCTATTATAGCAAAGGCCGGCAAAGCAGCAATGTGCCCGTAGATTACTGTCCTCGCCGGTTCGTTAAAAAGCCCAGCGGCGCCAAACCGGGTATGGTCATCTATGAAACAAATCAGACTATCTATATCACACCGGACCGGGCTAAAGCAGAAACCATGCCTGTGGTATCCTGAATTTTATCCCTGTTTCCTTCAATCCAGCCATAAAGGAGGGATTTTCTATGCTCTTTACTCATACCAATCTGGTCACCCCCCAAGGGGTACGTACTGACTGTTGTCTGGCAATACGGGAAGGAAAGATCGATGCCATTGCGCCATCCCTCCTTCCTTTCCCTGAAGAAGAAGTACGGGATGGGCAAACGCTGCTGTTTCTTCCCGGGCTAGTCAATACTCATTGCCATATTTCCATGACCCTTTTACGGGGCCTAACCGACCATCTACCTCTGTCTCGATGGCTGGGAGAGCAGATATTCCCTGCGGAAAGCCGTCTGACACGGCAAGCCGTATATGCGGGTGCTTTGTTGGGCATTGGAGAGATGCTTGCTTGCGGTGTAACGGCCTGTAATGATATGTATTACTTTTCTGAAGAAGTATGCAAGGCCGTGGCAGAGTCTGGCATCCGCGGCCAGATTGCTCTGGATGGATTCGCTTTTGATCCAGCGCTGAAAAACCGGTTTTCTATTGATGAAGGCGCCCTACGCGCCTATGTGGAAGAAAACAAAACCCGATGCCCGGAGCGCCTGACCCCAGGACTGTGTATTCATGCAGAATATACTTCCACACCCGAACGATGCCGCCGCCTCATTGCGTTGGCTGGAGAATTGGGCTGCCGAGTACAGTTGCATCTATCGGAAACCGCATCAGAGGTCGAGGGTTGTCTTTCCCGCCATGGTATGACACCGCCGGCGTATTTCGATAGTTTAGGTCTGTTTGATCTGCCCGTAACGGCAGCTCATGCGGTTCACCTTACCACAAACGACCGGCTGCTTTTGGGAGAAAAGGGCGTCTTTGTCAGCCATTGCCCTTCCTCTAACTTGAAGCTGGGCAGTGGATTTGCCGATATATTGGCCATGGAGAAAGCTGGCATTTGTGTCACCTTGGGCACAGATGGTGCTTCTTCCAATGATGCGTTAAACCTTTTGGGGGATCTGCGTCTGATGGCGCTGCTGCAAAAGGGGCTCCATCGGGATCCCGCATGTTTTACCGCCCTCCAAGCTCTCACCATTGCTTCCCGCAACGGTGCCCTTTCTCAAGGACGCCCCAACGCCGGACTGCTGGAAGAGGGCCGGGATGCCGATCTGTTCGCTTTAGATTTGTCGGCAGAAAACCTGATACCAGCAGCAGATCCCCTTCAGGCCGCTGTCTATGCTGCCCATCCGAAAAATGTGGCGCTGACCATGGTAGCCGGCCGGATTCTCTATGAACGCGGCCACTTTTTCACCATTGATATGGAAAAAGTGAAAGCAGATTGCCGGCAATGGGCTACTACCATTACCGCTTCATCATAAGCTGCCTTTACAATAGCCCTCTTTGTCTTTGGCCATGCTTATCGTCTTAAAACACCGTTTTTTCTTGCCTCTTTTCGCCCTCATCCACTGTCATTTAGATGAGGGCTTTTTTATAAAAATGCTTCTCATTCATCCTATCGGTCATTCCGTTTTGCCTAACGTATGGTTTAGCCATGACAATCGACCTAACAATCGACCTATGGATGTGTCATGGTGGTTTCCTTTTCCCTCGTTTCCTTTTAAATCCATAGTAGGGTTGATCTGCACCACAAGGGGGATGCAATAAACAGCATTTATCTTCTATCCATCATCCTATGGTTAATTTTCGATCCAAATCCTTCCCCTCTTTTCCTTTATTCCTGAAAAAAGGGATTATTTTCATCTCTGTCAATCTTCGTCAGAAAAGAGCATGGCCTTCCCTTTCCTATCTCCGTAAACCCATGGGAAATGAAAAAGGCCTGAAAATAATGCCGTTTCATTCGTCTGATTTTCACATTATGAAAGCACAAAAGGAAGGGCCACCCCTCCCTTTCTTTTGCTCTAAAATAAAATTCCCACCAAATGCTATCTGCCAGGTTTTCCTGCCTGGCTATCAGAATATTGCCAAAGGGCTTTGACAAACTGGCCAGATCAGATTTCCTTCCCCTCTGGCGTAAGGGCAGCCGCCTTTTGCTTGCCATACTGCTTGTGCTTTCCCCATCCCATACAGTACACATACAGTAAAAGCTATTTTTCTTTCGGCCGGTCCTTTTCCTCCTGGGCCTGCAGCTCTTTCCAAAGCTCTTTGGCCCGTTTGCGTTCCTCTTGTGTCTCCTGATGGGCGCCATAACGTACCTGCCTGTAGCGCCAGTGAAATTCCGCCAATAGGTTCTCGCTCCAATGCGCCTTTGCCTGCAGATAAAACTGGTCTGTGGTCATTCGGTCAGAAACAGTCAGCCCTTTTTTACGGCACAGCCACAAAAATTTCCGATAGTAATAACGAATGGTTTTTTTCTCCCAAAAGGATTCTTTTTCTTTTGTCTGTGGCGGCCTTTTATCCGCTCGGCTATAGGTAATGGTACCGCCAGGGCGATGCTGTCGAAGACGGCCCATGGCTGTAAAATGGCGATATAGCCAATAAAAAATCAACAACAGCACAATCGCTCCAATGGCCCAGCCCAAAAACTGCATCGAACCAGACGCTTCACCACTCATATCAGAAAAGCCCAAGGATGCCTGGGTGTTTTCTTCCACTTGGGAAAGAGAGCCATGAAATTCCGGTGAAACATTGGGAAACAAAGCCGCAATGGCCTGCAGCCCCTTTAGTACCAATGCCACCACCGCCAACACCAGCGGTGCTATCACCGTTTGATATATTCCACTGACCACAGCGCCTAACGCATGATACACCGGCGGGAAAGTTACCAGCATGGCTAATGCCACCAAAATCAGCGCTGTTAAAGCGCTTTGCCGCCAAAACCTTCCCTGTTTTTGTCCACTTTGGTCAATACGTCCGCCACGCAAAGCCATTAGGCCCAAAAGGACATACCCTGCTACAAAAGGCCCGCATTGCTGTTGCCATACCCCTGGCCCCAAAAAAAGCAGCTCAAAAGCGCCCACCAGCAGCAAAATCTTTAGTTCCAATAAAAATTGGCCGCCAAAGGCCCCAGTTAAATCTCGTTTTTTTCGGTTTTGATAGATCCAAACCCACCATAAAACTATGGGCAGCAAAAAGAGTCCTTTGGCCACGCCTTGGGTCCGTGCCATGGCAGGGGCCGTTAAAGATAAAAACCACGCCCCATCTGCCAGCATCTTACATAAATAGGTCATGCCTCCACCTCCTCCTGGGAAGCATCAAACACAAACACTTCCGACCCACTGCGTTCCCGCAGATAGGCCAACGGACCATCTAATTCTTCCGTTCGTTCCGGCACCAACAATAGTAGACTCCGCCGTCCTGACAGACCTTTTCCCACTGCATACAGCCAGTCTGCCGCGTCAGTCCGGCTTTGGCCAGTCATGCGGCCTAGCCCTTCCAGCACCGTTTCTAAATGGCCCCGCCCTTGACCGTTCCCCACGGAGCGCCAGTTGCCCATCGTGCCTGCAATCACCGCATTGGTCTGAAAATCATAGGCAATCCGTTGTTCTTCCAGCGTCTCACAGACTTGCCGCGCTGCTTGGCAGCATAGCTCAAATTTTTCCCTATCATCGCTGCTGATACAAAAAAGCACTGTACAGGAAAGCTCCAAGGTATAGTCATATTGCCGCACCACCAAATGGGCCTGACGGGCGCTTTCCATCCAGCTAATGGCCCGAAACGGCTCTCTGCCGGTATAATCCCGAAAGCCAATGGTCAACACCGGGTCCTCCCATAAACTATGCTCCACACTGCGTTCACCCAAAAATCCGCCCAACGTCTGCGCCAAAGTTAAGGAGGAAAGCCGCTTTGGTTTTACCACCACTTCTGCTAACGCCTCTTGGGTCTGTACTGTATCTTTTAGGCCCATTAGATCGCCTGCCCGTAGTCGGCAGCCGCGGAAAAAATACCTGCCCCGGTTTGGCAAGCTCACCTGCCGCGTCAACACCATTTTTTCCTTTCCTCCTAAATAAAGGGTGGTAAAATAGCCGCTGCCTGGCTTTTCTTCCACGCTGGTTCCCTCAGGGGCAAAGCAAAGTCCTTCCGGCACAGATTCCCGTACCTCCAAAAAAGGCACCATCATGGCTTTGCCATTTTCCATGGTCAATTGCCAACAAAAAGCTTCCCCCGGTTCCACCACTACACGATCCGTTTCCGTTTGCACCCGCAAGCGGTCAAACACATGGCGCAGGGAATACTTTTCTGCCAAAAACAGGAACACAGCCAGTGCAGCCAAAAACAAAATCATGATATCCTCTCCACCGGCACCGGAATTTCCTCTAAGATCCGGCGCAGGTAAGCCTGGGCGTCTGCAAAGCTCTCCTGTCCCCGAGAGGTAATGCGATGGCTAAGCACATAGGGGGCCACATACTTGATGTCTTCCGGCATCACATACTCCCGCCCGGCAAAGGCGGCCGTAACCTGGCTGGCCTGGTAAAGTGCAATGGCGCCTCGGGTGGATACGCCAATGACAAACCGGCTCTCCTGCCGGGTGCGCTCCACAATATCCATCAAATATCCCAGCACGTCTTTTTCCATACGCACAGCATGATATGCCTGTTTCAGTGCTGCAATCTCCTCCATTGTCATCACCGGTGTGATCTCCTGTAAAATATCCACCGTGGGTTTTCTGGTCAACACGGCCATTTCCTGCTCCCGGGCCATATACCCCAAGCTCAGCTTCATAAAAAACCGGTCCAGCTGGGCCTCCGGCAAGGGAAAGGTGCCATAGGACTCCACAGGGTTTTGGGTGGCCATGACAAAGAAGGGAGCCGCCAAAGGATACGTTGTCCCATCCACCGTAATTTGGTGTTCCTCCATGGCCTCCAGGAGACTAGATTGCGTCCTAGGGGTAGCACGATTAATCTCATCCGCCAGCACCATATTTGTAAACAGCGGCCCTGGACGAAATTCAAACTCACCCGTTTTTTGATTATAGAAATTGATACCCGTTAAATCTGAGGGCAACAGATCCGGCGTAAACTGAATCCGCTTAAACTCACAGCCCACCGTCCGGGCAAAGGCTCGCAGCAGCATGGTTTTCCCCGTACCAGGCACGTCCTCCAGCAATACATGGCCAGAGCATAGAAAACTGGTAAAAATCAACCGGATGGCTTCTTCTTTGCCCACAATGGCTTTGGAACAACTTTCCACCACCCGCTCGCACGCTTGCTTTAGCTCCATTCCCATTTATCTTCACCTCTATTTCACTTTCTTCAACAAATCAATTAAATAAGACATAGAAACTTCATTACTCACATGATCACTCAATACTACTCTATATCTTGTTATGTCATGAACACCTATATAGTATGTTTCTCCTACTCTTTCTTCCTTGATGTCATATTTCAATATCCTTGTACCATCTGGAAGCTCTAGCTGTGATATTGTCGTAGCAATATCAGGAAGATCATGAATGACCTTCCAATTGCTATCATTTAATATAAATTCTTTTCGTTCATTATTGTTCTTTAGCATTTTTATTCATCCCTTCCTATATCCATCTAAAATCGAATAACTTTGTCTTGTATCTGTTGTTGCACGCATCCAGTACGGTCTGATATGAACAAAAGCATTTACGTCCTGCTTCTCGTGCAGACTTAAAAGTCCTTATACGCTTTCCG
>CAJFIN010000022.1 GCA_904381335.1 Candidatus Neoanaerotignum galli
TCTCACACCTCCTTGTCTAACTGAAAAAGAGCACGTAAACTTTCAAACCGGGGATCAATGTTGCTTTCTGTGCAATCACAGTCTCCCTCATTTAAGTCTTTGCCACATTTAGGGCAAATCCCTTTACAATCTTCCTTGCACAACACCTTCATCGGAAGGGCAGATGCGATGCTGCGTTCCACGGCGGCCATCAGATCGATGGTATGGCCGGAAAAAGTTTCTGTCTCTTTTTCTTTGTTGCTGCCAGTAAGGGCAAAAAGCTCCTCCAAACCAAAGGTAATATGATATGGCACAGGCGCTAAACAGCGGTCGCACTGAAGCAGCAGCTCCGTTTCTCCCTCTGCTTGAACCAAATAGCCGTCCTCTTGGTTGGTGACCGTCCCCTTGACCTTCACAGGCGACAGAAACTCCCTTACATCCGGGGCAATAAGCGCAGGCGTCCACTGATCCTCCAATGCAAAGGGCATCGTTTTCCCCTTTTCTCCGAAGAGGGATTGTATGTCCACCATCATCGTCTATCACTCCCATAATCATACCTGATTATTATACTCAGCTTATTTTGCTTTGTCAATCACTTCTTCAAATTCTCAACGATTTCTTTCGTATCTCTTGCGATCATCAATTCTTCATTGGTGGGGATCACAAATACTTTCACTTTGGAGCCTTCTTTGCTGATCTGCATTGCTTCACCGCGTTTGCTGTTCTTTTCTTCATCCAGCTCGATACCCAGGTACCCAAGGTATTCGCAGATCTTTGCACGCATGGAACCGCTGTTTTCACCCAAGCCTGCCGTAAATACAATGGCGTCTACACCGTTCATTGCTGCGGTGTATTCCCCGATGGTCTTTGCTACGCGGTAAGCAAAGGTATCTAATGCCAATGCAGCTCTTTCGTTGCCCTGTGCAGCAGCTTCTTCAATATCACGGAAGTCACTGGACACACCAGAAACACCTAATACGCCAGATTCTTTATTCAAAACCTTATCCATCTCATCAATAGAAAGGTTTTCTTTTCTCATCAAAAACAGTACGGCAGCAGGGTCAATGGAACCGCTTCTGGTGCCCATTGCAATACCATCCAACGGGGTAAAGCCCATGGAGGTATCCACGGAAACACCATTTTTCACTGCGCAAAGAGAACCGCCATTACCCAAGTGGCAAGTTACGATACGAAGATCTTCAGGTGCTTTGCCCATCATCGCTGCGCACTCTTTGGATACAAATTTATGGCTGGTGCCATGGAAACCATATTTTCTGATCTTGTATTTTTCATAATATTTGTAAGGAATAGCATACAGATATGCTTTTTCCGGCATGGTCTGATGGAAAGCGGTATCAAATACGCCTACCTGAGGTACGCCAGGCATCAATTTTTCACAAGCAGCAATACCGATCAGATTGGCAGGATTGTGCAGAGGTGCAAGTTCAGTGCAATCTTCCAGTGCCTGTTTCACTTCATCTGTAATCAGCACAGAGCTGGCAAATTTTTCACCGCCATGCACTACCCGGTGGCCTACAGCATGAATTTCATCCACGCTCTCAATCACACCATGATCCTTATCTAACAGTGCATCAATCACCGCTTGAACTGCTGCTGTATGGTCAGCCAAAGGTGCATCAGAAACGTATTTTTCTCCGCCAGCAGGTTCATGTTTCAGTTTGCCATCGATACCGATTCTTTCGCAAAGACCCTTTGCCAGCACAGCTTCCGTATCGCTGTTAATGAGCTGATATTTCAAAGAGGAACTGCCGCAGTTTAATACTAAAATATTCATTATTTTCTCTCCTTTGTTCCATTTATAAACGGATGATTTTTCCCATAAAAATGCAGGCGGATGGGCTTTGCCACCCGCCCACAACAATGTTTTTTTCGTTATGTAATGATGCTTAGCCTTCCATCTGAGCCTGTACTGCCGTCATAGCAACTACAGCCACGATGTCTTCCCAGAAGCAGCCTCTGGACAAATCGTTTACTGGTTTAGCAATACCCTGCAGCACGGGGCCATAAGCTTCGGCGCCAGCAAAACGCTGTACCAATTTATAACCGATGTTACCAGCATCAATATCAGGGAAGATCAGGCAGTTTGCTTTCCCTGCTACATTGCTGCCAGGTGCTTTCTGGGCGCCTACCTTTTCTACAATTGCGCTGTCCAGCTGTAGTTCGCCGTCCAATTTGATGTCAGGAGCTTTTTCTTTGGCAATCTTGGTAGCTTCTACTACTTTATCTACATCAGGATGCTTTGCACTGCCTTTCGTGGAGTGGCTCAACATGGCAACGCGAGGTTCTCCGCCAACAAAAGCTTTGTAGCTCTTAGCCGAATCGATGGCAATGGCAGCCAGTTCCTGAGGATTGGGGTTCTGATTCAAAGCGCAGTCTGCAAACAGCAAAACGCCGTCATCACCATAGGTGTTGTCCTTGCAAACCATGATAAAGAAAGAGGAAACCAGTTCTGTACCAGGTTTGGTTTTCAAAATCTGCAGTGCAGGACGCAGTGTGTCAGCGGTAGAATGGATGGCACCGGAAACCATACCGTCAGCAACCCCCATCTTCACCAGCATAACGCCAAAATAGGTAGGATCCTGCATGGTCTTTCTTGCCTGTTCCGGCGTAACACCTTTGCTTTTTCTCAGCTCACAGAAGGTATTCACAAATTCTTCCATTCTGTCATAGTTTTCCGGATCGATAAATGTGGCTTTTTCCAAATCAAGTTCCGGAATCACAGCTTGGATCTTCTCTTTGTTGCCCACTAAGACGATATTGGCCAGGCCTTCTTTCAATACGGCATCTGCGGCACGCAGTGTACGTTCTTCGTAAGATTCCGGCAGAACGATGGTCTTAATGTCCTGTTTTGCTTTTTCTTTCATTACTTTCAAAAAATCCATGTGACTTACCTCCCGATACTTTTTTCAATAGTAGGTGATATGCCGTAAAAAAACGGCGCAGTTTCCTGTCTGTATTATAATACAATCTTGTCATCACTTACAATAGTTTTCCAAAATTTTTGACCCAAAAAAGCAATTTTTCTTTTTCCTTCTTCTGAAATTCCCCTTCCCCGCTTGTGCTGAACCGTTGCCTTTTCTGCTTATTTTGATTATACTGTTATGAAATAGAAACCGACAGCACTTTTTGTCTGATGAAATAGAAAACTCATTTTCCTTGAAAAATTCCATTCCTTCTCTGCTGAAAGGAGCCCTTCCATGTCTATTTGCGGCATTGTTGCAGAATATAACCCCTTCCATGAGGGCCATGCGTATCAAATTTCCGAAATAAAGCGGCAAGGAGCCAAAGAAGTGATCGTAGTGATGAGCAGCAGCTTTGTCCAACGGGGCGAGGTGGCCATTCTTCCCCCTAGGGTTCGGGCCAAAGCTGCCTTACTGGGCGGTGCCGACTTGGTGCTGGCCATGCCGGTTCTTTTTTCCTGTGCCGCCGCCCCCTCGTTTGCCTTTGGCGGCATTGCTTCCCTGTTAGCCACCGGACTTGTGGATGAAATTTCCTGCGGCAGCGAAAGTGGTAATCTGTCTTCTGTGATGGCCTTAGCTCGACTGCTTTTCCAGGAATCAGCGCCATTAAAACAGGCCCTTCATGCAGCTCAGCATCATTGTTTCTCTTTTGCTCAAGCAAGGGAACAAGCCGTTTACACTCTGGCGCCTACCTTAGCGCCCCTGCTTCGCCAGCCCAACGACTTACTGGCTGTGGAATATGCCAAAGTACTGCTGCGCCTTGCGCCCCATGTGCCGTTGCACCTAATTCAGCGCCAGGGCCAAGGCCATAACGACTGTTTTCATACCGGCGGCTTTGCCTCTGCCACCACGCTTCGGGAAGCACTGAAACAGAAAGATCAGCCCTTCCTAGAAAATCATATTCCGCCTGCTGCCCTATCTGTCTATCGTGATGCTCTTCAAAAAGGCCAGGGCCCTTGTGCTACAGAGTCGCTTTTTTCTGCCCTGCAGTACGCTCTGCGCCGCAGCAGCGCCATGGATTTATCAGACATCCTAGAAGTAGATCATGGCCTTGAACACCGCATTATCAGCCTTTTTGCCACTGCTTCTTCCTGGGCTGATATATTGGCCCGATTACAGACAAAACATATGCCTCGTTCTTCCCTTTCCCGGGCTTTGGTGCATATTTTACTGGGCATTACCTCTCTGCATCTCCAACAAGTTCAGCATACCAAGACGGTTCCCTATCTTCGGGTATTGGGCGTACGGCGAGAGAAACGGAACTTGCTCTCCCGCTTAGCTGCCTCCAGCACAGTTCCTGTCATCACACAAGTAAAGCCTGCCCTTTCTCGCTTGCCATCTTTGGCTTTACAGACGCTTTATTTGGATCTGTTGGCTTCTGACCTGCAAGCCATGCTCTATCCTAACCCTGCCCAACGTCAGTGCGGCCAGTCCCTCACCGAACCACTGCTGGTGGTATAGTGGGCAGTTCCCCGTCTTTTTCCTTGTCTATTTTCATATAATGAGGAAAAATGAGCTGCCAAGGTGATGTAGATGTCCCGTTTTTCCCTCCCTGCCGCCACCTGTGTCCTGCTGCTGATGGGATATGTGCTTTTTTTTCCAGACCACGCCATGCCGCTGCTACAAAATGGCCTTTTACTATGGTTTCAGACAGTGGTGCCTTCCTTACTGCCCTTTCTAACGGGCATCCAACTATTATATGGGTTCGGTGCGCCTCAGGCGCTATTCGCACCTGTTGCCCGACTATTGCGGCAGGTGCTTCGCCTGCCGGAAGAAGCTATCTTTCCTTTATTGATGGGGTGGATGGCCGGGTTTCCTACCGGGGCAGCGGCACTGAATCTTGCTGTTTCCCAAAAGCGCCTCTCCCCTGCCTTTGCTCGCCGGCTGCTGCCCTTGTGCCAAATGCCTTCTCCTGCTTTTTTGCTTGCTACGGTGGGTGAAGGCTTTTTTGGTAATCCGAAGATAGGACAGGTGCTCCTTTTTAGCCTTTTGCTGCCCAATCTTGCTTTTCTCATTGTTTTTCCTCCTGGCTATCAGCCTTTGCATGCCTTTGGCCATTCAAGTACTCTTCGCTATCCAAAGCCATCTGGCTGTTCCTTATCCGAGGCAATTGAAAAAGCCGCAAGCACTTTATTGGTGGCCGGCGGATGTATGATGCTGCTACCCTTATTTGCCGATCTGCTTTTTACGCTAGGAATACTGCCAAAACAGCCTTTAATCCGGGCTGTGGTATTTGGTCTTTTTGAAATGACCATGGGTCAATCTGCACTGGCCTCCTGCGCCCTGCCTCTTTCCTTTGCGGTGCCCTTGGCCGCGGCGCTGTTGGCTTTTGGCGGACTTTCTGTGCAAATGCAAATCAGTGCTGTTCTTACTGCGTTTCGCCCTTCTCTGCCTTCTTATGGCCTTGTTACAGCCCTGCGGATGACGCTGTCTGCCGCTACTGCCGCTTTGCTATGCCAAATATTTTTCCTAACCTAAAACGGTTAGAATAGGCTTTCACTTTTGTACATCGAAAAAACAATGCTGCATCTGCTGCTATCCCACCTGTAAATCATCAGGAAACTTTTCGTTCGTTCCCCCCTCCTTTTTTTCTGTCCCACGACATAAAATATGGCAGATAGCCGAGATCATTTCCTTGCCTTCTGTCTTTATGCAGCAGCGCTTCTTCCTCATTTTTGTATTCTGCACATACTACCTGTTCCGAGCCATTGCCCTTACCCACAGAGGCGTGTGAGAAAACATCCCCTTTCTCCTATATCCAGCAAAAAATGCCGTTAAAATAAAAAAGCCCCAAAGGCGATGCCTTGGAGCAAAGTACTTAGTGATCGATCCCGCGTAATTCTTGACGGTTCTCATACAGGGTGTCCAAACTTTTTTCAAAAAACTGACTCACTGTATCACTTTCCTGATGAAATTGTTCGGCCATTTTTTTCAGGCTTTCTTCCGCTGCCGCTAAAATCTGATCTGCATATTCCGTGGCCCCAATGCGCATCTCACGGGCGTCTCGTTTTGCTGCATCGATGATTTCGGCGCTTTTTTCATATGCTGCCTTAGTCACTTCATGCTGCTCCACCAGGCGGGCCATCTTTTCCTGGGCCTCTTGACGAATTTCTTCTGCTTCTTCTTGTGCCAAAAGAATGATTTTGTTGCGCTCTTGGAGCATTTCCGTACAGCGCTTAAATTCCTTCGGCATATTCTGACGGATTTCGCCAATAATCTCGTACATTTCTTCTTTGTCCACTGATACTTTATTAGAAAATGGCAGGGCCTTGCTCTGATCCAGCAGGTCTTCCAATTCATTTAACAACGATTCGATTCCGTCCATGTCTCTTCCCTCATTTCTTAAATTTTTCGAGCAAAGCCGGTTCCAATTCCTTTGGCACCATACCGCAGATGTTTCCGCCAAAGGACGCCACCTCTTTGATGGTGCTGGAGCTCAAATATAAATATTCCACGCTGGTGGGGATGAAAAAAGTCTCCAAATGGGGACTGAGACTCCGATTTGTCAGCGCCATTTGAAATTCACTTTCAAAATCCGTCACCGCTCGTAATCCACGGATAATCACCTGTACATCCCTTTGTTTGGCAAAGTCCACCAAAAGTCCTTCAAAACAATCCACCGTTACATTCGGCAAATCCCTCGTTACTAGGCGCAGTTGGTCAAGCCTCTCTTCCACCGTAAATAACGACCCGTTTTTATTCCGATTTTGCAGCACTGCCACAATCAACTCGTCTACTTTTTCTGCTGCCCTGCGAATAATGTCCAAATGCCCGTTGCTGACCGGGTCGAAACTACCAGGGTAAATCGCTCGTATCATCGATCCATTCCTCCAAAGCCAAAAAAGACAGAATCGTATTTTTGCAATCTTTCACTCGAAAAATCCGCAGCCCCTCCACTGGAGCAATGCTGGTGTGGCCTTTCTGTTCTGCCACAATAAATCCGCCTTTTTTCAGCAATTTTTCTTCTTTGATCTGCCGGAGCACCGGCTCATAATATCCCTCATGATAGGGCGGGTCCAAATAAATTAAATCAAACTGTGCCCCTTCTCGGCCCAGCTCTTCCAGCACCCGTTGTACATTTCCTGGCCGAACCTCAGCCTTTTGCTCCAGCTTCGTATGAGAGAGGTTCCATTTTAACGCTGCCAATGCTTTGGGGTCTTTCTCTACAAACACAGCCTTTCGAGCGCCCCTAGAGAGTGCTTCAATACCAATGGCACCGCTGCCGGAAAACAAATCTAAAAAATCGCTATCCATGACATAAGGGGCCAAAATATTAAACAGCGTTTCTTTGATACGATCCGTGGTGGGCCGGGTGTTAACCCCCTCCGGCGTCATTAACTTATGACCCCGAGCCAAACCAGTGATCACGCGCATGCTACCCCTCCCATTTTTTCATACCATGTCCAATATACTGCTTATTATAGCAAACCACCGGAAAAAACGCAATAAAACCAGGCGAAAAACTTTGAAAAACCAATTATATCCCTACATCCGTTGCAGTAAAGGCTGTTTTTTGCCATTGTTCCAGCGCTTGCCATTGCTCTTTTGATAGCTCATCTTTATGCTGCAGCGTCTGCCGTGCGGCCTGCTGAGCCTGGGTTAATATCTCCATATCTCGATAGAGATTGGCAATTTTTAATGGCGGCAAGCCATGCTGCCGGGTGCCGAAAAAGTCCCCTGGGCCCCGCAGATGCAGATCCATTTCTGCAATACGAAAACCATCGCTAGTGGCCTTCATCGTCTTTAACCGCTCCTTTGCCTCCGGATTTTTAGCATCAGAAATCAGCACACAATAGCTTTTCTCTGTACCCCTACCCACCCGGCCGCGCAGCTGATGCAGCTGAGAAAGCCCAAAATATTCTGCATTTTCCACCACCATCACCGTGGCATTGGGTACATTTACCCCCACCTCAATTACTGTGGTTGCCACCAGCATCTGAATCTCTCCTCGGGCAAAAGCTACCATAATCTCCTCTTTTTGAGCGGGCTTCATTTTGCCATGCAGTAACCCCACCCGATACGCAGCAAAAACTTCTTGCGCCAAATACGTCCCATACTGCATCACTGACTCTGTCTGTCGCTTTTCACTTTCTTCCACCGAAGGACATACCACATATACCTGTCGGCCTGCATCCATTTGCCGTTTTAAAAAACCATAGACCCGTTCATGATAGGCAGAAGTCACAACCAAAGTATCCACCTGCTGCCGCCCTGTGGGAAGGGCATCCATCACTGAAATATCCAAGTCCCCATATAAGATTAATGCCAATGTCCGCGGAATGGGGGTGGCTGTCATGACTAGCACATGGGGGTCTTGTCCTTTTTGGCTCAGACGCACACGCTGCTTTACCCCAAATCGGTGTTGTTCATCCGTAATGACCAATGCCAGAGCAGAAAAAGCAACTCCCGATTGAATCACCGCATGGGTGCCGATAATCATATCCACTTCTCCCGAAGCAATTCCGGCCAAAAGGGCTTCTTTTTCTCTTTTTTTCATGGTACCTCGCAAAAATCCAACCCGCACCCCCAGCGGACCTAAAACCTCAGAAAAGGTTTTGGCATGCTGACTGGCCAGTACTTCCGTTGGTGCCATCAGTGCTGCCTGATACCCATTTTGAATCGCTTCATAAGAAACAATCATGGCTACCGCCGTTTTTCCGCTGCCCACATCTCCCTGCACCAGACGGTTCATCACTCGACCAGAAACAAAATCTTCTTCTATCTGACCAAGTACTTTTCTTTGGGCTTGGGTGAGGGAAAAAGGCATTTGTGCCTCGGCTTCCTGCCGCCCAGGCTGAGGAGAAAGACGTATTCCGCTACGCCCCTTCATCGTTTCCTCCTTCATCGAAAATAGTGCCAACTGCAACAAATATAGTTCTTCAAACACTAGACGTTGCCTGGCCAGCAAAAACCCTTCCTCATCTTCCGGAAAATGAATGTTTTGCAGCGCATAATTTTTCTCGCAGAGATGATACTGCTCTCGAATTTTCTTTGGCAGCAGGTCAGGAAACTGGTTTTTTGTCTCCTCTAAGGCCTGATAAATCAATTTCCGTAATATTTTTTGACTTAGGCCATGGGTAGCAGGATAGATGGGCAAAATATGCCCCGATGCCAAAGGGTCTTTTTTACTGGCCATTTCAAACGATGGAGACAGCACCTGTTTTTTCCCATATTTCACTTCATAGCGGCCTGTAAAGAGATAGTCCTCCCCCACTTTTAGGCTGTTTTTCAAATACGTCATGCCAAACCATACACAAGTCACCTGGCCATCCTCATCTCCCACTCTAGCCCGTATCACTGTCTTTTTTTGATAGTGGAATACTTCTGGCGCCGCCAACACTTTCGCTACAAACGTATTACTCTGGCCTGCCGTCAACTCTGCAATTCCCTTTTCTTCCCGCCGGTCCTCATAATCCCGGGGAAAATATGTCATCAAGTCCTCTACGGTATCGATTCCCAGCGCATGAAGCTGCTTGAGCCGTTGGACTCCCACCGTTTTCAACATGGCCACACTGTCTGTCCGTTGCACTGCTTCTTCCCCCCGTTCCTGCCTTTACAAACAAAAAGCCGGCCGCTTCCCAGATTTTCTGGGAAAACGGCGGCTTTATCTGCCGGTCTAAAAATGACGGCGGTGTTATTCCACCGAAATAATGTAATAGTATAATGGCTGTCCTCCGGCATACACTTCTATCTCACATTGGTCAAAAATCTCGCTCAGTTCCCCTGCCAACTGCTCCGCCTGTTCCTCTGTTATATCTTGACCATAATATAATGTAATCACTTCACTGGAATCATTGACGGCCTGCTCCACCACATCTCGTGCACATTCTGCCACATCTTTTTCCACCGAAATGATTTCATCGCCTTGTACGCCAATGATATCTCCTTCTTGGATTTGGCGGCCGTTCCAAACTGTATCCCGGACCGCAAAAGTAACGGCGCATGTGGTGGTCATGGCACGGCTTTCTTCCATAATGGAAAGGGCTTCTTCCAAGGGCAAAGACGGGTCATAGCTGACCATGGCCGCCATACCTTCCGGAACGGAAGTGGTATGAATCACATAAACATCTTTATCTTTGCTTAACTTTGCAGCCTGCTGAGAGGCAAGAATAATATTTTTATTATTCGGCAGCAGCACCACCGACTGGGCAGGCACATGAGAGATGGCCTGTAAAATATCCTCTGTGCTGGGATTCATGCTCTGTCCCCCTGGGATGATCTCATCCACACCTAATTCCCGAAACAGTTCCGATAAGCCATCCCCCATAGAAACAGCCGCAAACCCCACTGCCTTTTCTGCCGTTTTAGAAACAGGTGGTTTGATATCTTCTTTCGAAAAATCAATCTTACTGGTGTGTTGAAATTTCATGTTTTCAATTTTTAACCCATTTAAAGGGCCAATGGATAACGCTTTTTCCAGCACTTCACCGGGATGATTGGTATGTACATGCACCTTCATCATCTCATCATCCGCCACCAGCACAATGCTGTCGCCCAGCTGATTTAAAAATCCTCGAAATTCCTGCACTGTTCCTTCCGGAATGGCTTTTTGCTCCACAAAAAACTCCGTGCAATATCCAAACCGAATTTCTTCTGATGCTACAGCTTTTAGGGCAGAAAAATCTTCTTTTTTCTGCTCTGGCATCGTTTCCTGCATCTGCATTGTAGGTACTTCTTTGCCAGTGAGCGCTTTCCATGCGCCAATAAAAAGAAGCATCAGCCCTTTGCCGCCCGCATCCACAACACCTGCCTGCTTTAAAACCGGCAGCATTTCCGGCGTTTGCTCCAGCATGGCGTTGCCGCCTTCAATGACATCCTGCAGCACCTCTGCCACTTCCGTCTGCTGGGCGGCTGCAGCTGCATCAGCACATGCCTTCGCCACCGTCAAGATAGTCCCTTCTTTTGGCTTCATCACTGCTTTATATGCCGTCTGCACCCCCAGCTCCATGGCCGTTTGCAGTTTGGCCACATCTGCTGTCTCCATCCCTGCCAATGCCTGAGAAAAACCGCGAATCAGCTGACTTAAAATAACGCCGGAATTCCCCCTGGCCCCCCGCAAAGAGCCAGTGGCAATGGCCTTTGCCACTTCATCCACCCGATTGGAAGCAACCCCTTCACACTGCCGGGCTGCGGCCAATGCCGTCAAAGACATATTCGTTCCCGTATCCCCATCTGGCACAGGGAATACATTCATCTGATCCACCAACTGTTTTTGATTGTTTAGCTCATTGGCAGCGCCTACCATCATCCGCTTCAGCGCTGCACCATCAATCTCTTGAACACCCACCGTGTTTCCCCCTTAGCCTACTCTGACGCCTTCTACAAAAATGTTAATTTTCACCACTTCCAATTCCAGCGTCTGCTCCAGTTTATATTTCACCGTGCGGATCATATTGTCTGCTATGGCGGAAATGTTCGTGCCGTATTCTACGATCACATGAAAATCAATAAAAAGCCGGTTATCTTCCACTGTCACTTGAATTCCTTTGGTTAAGCTTTCCACTTTTAACAGCTGAAAAAAACCATCCTTCACATTTTTGGCTGCCATCCCCACAATGCCGTAGCATTCCATGGCTGTCATGCCGGCGATGCGGGCAATGACCTCGTTTTCAATACAAATCGTGCCAAGGGCATTTTCCATACAAACGGACATAGCATAGCCTCCTTTTCTTTTCTCCTAGATAGCCAGCAGTATAGCCATCCCTGTTTTTTATTATTATACCATTATTTTTCACTAAATAAAAGGGGCGGTAAAAAGCAAATTGTTTTTTTGGTTTTTTTTACGTTTGTGCTTGCAAAACGAGAAACATTCTGTTAAAATACATTTGTTATGTCATGGAATAGAAACGAAGGAGGTGTAACCACCGATGGCAAAGTGTGAAATCTGCGAAAAAACCCGCCAGACCGGCCATAGAATCAGCATCAACCGTAGCCAGGTCAGCAGACGCGCAAATAAAACCTGGAAAGCGAATGTGAAAAAGGTAAAGATCAACGACAACGGTACCATCCGTTCCATCTATATCTGCACCAGATGCCTGCGCGCCGGAAAAGTGACCCGGGCCATCTGATCGCTTCCATCCGTTAAAAAAGCCAGCCATTTGGACTGGCTTTTTTTGCTCTTATTTGCTGCTGCAGTGTAACAGCAAAAACCCTGCCAAGGTTAGGATAATGGCGGCCAAAAATCCCCACCAGGGTAAAAATATCATCACCACCATACCAACCCCTGCTGAAATGAAACATGCACCCGCCGCTTTGCTTCTCATTTTCTTCCTCCCTTACAAAGGCTCTTTTCCTCCTAGCATATGCAACGAAAAATCTGGTGCATACCTTCTTTAAGATCCAGGAAAAAAGAATATCCCTACAGCATTATAATGTAGATAAGGAGATACGATGATAACATTTCAAACTTACAATACCCTGCCGGATGCAGCGGCACAAATTCGGCGTGCTGTTTTTACGCAGGAACAGGGTTTTACAGAGGAATTTGACGATATAGATCAAACAGCCTATCACCTCGTTTTATTTTTAGATGAAATACCTATGGCCACTTGCCGTCTATACCAAAGTCAAGCCTCCTCTTGCTATCTGGTGGGGCGCCTGGCAGTACTTTCATCAGGCCGTGGCCAGCATTTGGGGGCAGCACTGCTAAAACAAGCAGAACAAGTCGCCCAATCCCTTGGCGGATGCTGTATTGCCTTGGCTGCACAGGTACAGGCCAAAGGCTTCTACGAAAAACAGGGCTATCTTGCCCACGGTGCTTTGTTCTATGAAGAAGGTGTCCCCCATATCTGGATGGAAAAACAACTTTCATCTCCTGTCCCAACCATAGAATAATAGCATCTGTCAGGCAGGATTGAGCAATAAAAAATACGCTGTATTCAGCAAATTTTGCTGGGTACGGCGTATTTTCTTGCCTATTTAGATTGACAAACTGCGCTTTGCTGATGACATCATAGTCTATGCCAAGAATGGCCCAAAGCGCCCGCACCTTCTTTTCATCACTGCTGCCTTCAAAGTTCATGGCAGCCTGTAACTACTGCCGGGCTCGTCCGTTGTTATGTTGTCTGAAATCTTTCAGCCGCTCCGGGATCGTCAATTTGATCTTCTAATCCACGCCTCTGCCCATCCTGTTTCCCATGATAGCATAGTTTTCTATAAGTGTGGTAATTCCTTCTTTCGCATCCATTTTCTAACTTCTTAGAGATGACGGAACCGGCCCGATTTTTCGTTAAACCGTGCTTATCCGTAGATGATGGCACCTTGAAAATTACATGACCGTCTAAACGGGTTACCAACAGTGGAAGCAACACCATACTCCCGCTTACTTGAACGCACTGGAGAGCGTACCAATGCCGGAATACACCACTAAAAAGTAGGGACAGAAATGGCATTGGGAAAGAATGGCAAAAATGTAGCAATATTTTCAAAGGCAGTGAAAACAGAGAAAATTCTGTCGTTTTCATATTGATAACGCCATCCAAGAACAATACACCAGGCAGCGATGTAAGTGTGTTTCACGGTGTATCCCGTTCCTCTTCCGCGAAATCCCTCGCGGAACAATAAAACCGAACCCTGCCCCTTGAGAACCGGATTGCACAGACGGCGGAAGAAGACGATGCCTGCAGGCCATCCTCCATCACTCGATGGTTAAATCAGTACACTCATCGGCACACTAACTTCATTATTGGACAAACAAAAAAATGGTCGCAAACCATGAAAAGCAAAGAGCTATACCGAAACAAGATCAAGTCCTATATCATCTGGGCTGGCATGACCATGCACGAGGCTGTGGAAATCCTGGCCGATGAATACGGTTGTCCCCAATCCATTGGGCAAGCTAAAACGTAGCAGCCTGCGCTACTGTAAGCCATTGTGTTTGGATACGGCATTATCTGGCAGAGGCGCCCGAGGATAAGAAAATTGCTGGCTCTGCTGATGGATATACCCCTATTAAAAAAAAGAAATTTTGCCCATTGGCGATACTCATTTAGATAATCATTTAAAGAAGCACTAAATTCCAGCCGGAATCATCTAAATTTAGCCAGATTGAATCCTGTAAAGTTTCACCTGGAAGTGATTCTCACGAACATTGTGTACAGCCATTGACTTGTATCCAACGGCAACTTAAAATAGATTTAATCGATTTATTTGCAAAAATGTACATTATTCACATTAGTTTTCAGGAGGAAAAATGATTATTAAACTTTTACGGCAAAATTGAACCAATTCGCATATCTGAAAAATTGGGGTTGTACATAGCTAATCTTTCAAATGAAGAACACGATGCATGGAGAGATGCTCTGGCCAATGAGCTCGAACTGGCCGTAAAAACAGACAAAATCATCAAGGAAAGCTCGGAACGAACTATCCCTGCAGAATAATCAATTTCTATCAAACATTATTTCCGGATGAGGTCCTTCCAGAGAAGTTTGAGCAAGAACACTATATAAAAATTGCAGACCTAATGATCTGCATTTATCAAGATTATGATTACACAGACATGCCCCTTGGTGAGTGGGATACCAATTGCTTTGATGGGCGGTTGTGTGAAGAAGACTATTCCAAGAAAATCATAGACTTTATTAACTTCATGGCATATTCAGACCAAACAGACTATGCAATCCCAAACCCTGTGCCACAATGGATTTTCTCATCCAACCACAACGAAATTGACATTGTCGCATTTTCTGGGGTGGTAAGGAAGCTGCTGCGTACATTTTGGCATTGCAGGAGTGGGAAAAACTCTTTGACAGTGAGTTTGTGAAAACTATCTGGGAGGTTAGTTGTCACAGCAAGATGAATTAAAAAGCTAAACAATGGTACAGTTTAGGAAAATACCATTTACTGTTTTTTCGGTAGACGGTCTTTTGTATCTATCCATCATTTTTAAGGGAGTCATGCACCATACCCCATCAGAAAACCATCCTGAAATTGGAAACTAACATCGCCGCCAAGGAGCGCCCTCTTGTCCATCTTCCACACAGACAGCAGAAGTTAAAAACCGTTGCAAGCGGGTGCATCGGCTCATCCCCCGCATTGTGACTGTTGAAAGTGCAAAATCACTGGTAAAGGTTTTGACCAAAACCGAGTGCTACGTCTTTATTTACGGCAAAAGCACTTGTCCTGCCAGTGGTCAAAATCTTGCTCATGGCTGCCGCCAACGCCCACAACGCCACCGAACAGAAAGGAAGGGAATAATCGATCGCACTATGCCATTTCATATAAGCAATGCTGGGCGGTCTGTGGTAGCATTCGCCTTCTACCGTTCCGGCGAAACGCTGCACAGCAAGTATTACGATGGGGGCAGCCCTACACCCGCAAGGGCGGCGTGGTCTGCTCTGAAATTTTGCTTCTGCCTCACGCCCCGCCGGAGTACGCCGGCCATAAAACCTATGGAATGCCGTAGAAAGGGCAGAGCTAGGAAAGAAAGTCCAGCTTGCATATCGTTTCGCCCTTGCTTTCGTTGGAGAATTTTATGCACCGTGGCATGGAAATAGACTGTGCCATTCACCAGCCCTCCCGCCGGACGTTTTGCACATGACCTTTTGCATACCCTGCTGCGTTGTAGGGCTCCAGATTTTCTGGCGGATGGTTATCCGTCACTGGCTTTCCTTCAAAGCTGGCCATGGCTGCCGGGTCAAACACCTCTTCTTCCGTTCTCTCCACCCAGATCCCCCGCTCCGGATCGCCTGTCAGCTGTAAATCCCCAGCGCGGTATAGCTGTTTTCCTGTTCTGGCAATGGGCACGTTTTTGCAGATCAAAAACCCTTCCTCTGTCTCCAGCTGATTCGGGCTGATCTGCGTCCCGTAATATGCAAGCATAACATCCCTTCCTTATTCGGCGCTGCTGCGCCTTTTTTGCATGAAAAAAGCGCCCGTTTGGACGCTTAACGAAACGATACTATTTTTTCATTGGCTTTCTCTGCTTATTCCTCAACGATTTCCCATCTTCCCTCTGTTGTACTGCCATCAGGGGCGTGAGGATTGATTTTGGGATAAAGATAATCCTCCCCGCTGTCATCGATCACCCGGTAATAGTCATCGTCCTCTTCCCAAGCTTCATATATCTTGCCGTTAGTAAGGCCAAACAAATAAAATGATTCCCCGACAAACCTTAGCTTCATGGTGTGCTCTGGCTTATTTATTGGCTCTGGAATATCAGCATCATAACGATCCTTGTCCTCCATCGTTATTTCTCCTTTCTGTGCTTAACCTTTGCCTCGTATTGAACGCCATCTTTTTCGGCCCAGTGGACGTCAAAGACATAGCTTGCGCTCTCGATTTTTCCAACCTTTTTACTCCATTCTTCGGGCTTTCCCCCGAATTTTTCGGCGTACTCCGGGGCGTGCCGGAAGATGGTTTTACTTCCTTTTCCAGCTATCGTCCTTACCGTTTCAAAGGTTGCGCCCTCTGGAATAAAAGATTCCTCATTACCGATAGTATAATCCAAATGCTTTTGCAAGTAAAATCTTTTCTGATAATTTCTTTTCCATTTTTTATACTTCTCATCCCCCGCCCGTTTATGCTTCTGGAACGTCTCAAAGGAGGGAACGCGGTTTCCCAGCTCCATTTTATACGTTTCCCACTGCCGGTAATCCTGCAGCCATCTCCTGCGGGCGGCTTCCTTTTTTCTATATGCCGCGATCTGCTCTTTTGTTCGAGGGTCAGTGTCTACTGGATTTTTCTTGAAGCTAGAAAAATCCTTTATCTTTTGTATTTCTTCCTCGCTTCGCCCCATTGGCGTCCAGGCAATCAATACATGCAGGCAGTTTGGGTGTATGTTTAAATAACTATTCGTCAAATCCTCAGGGCCGTCTGGGTCTATTTTCCCAAACGCCGCTGCCAAGGGTGGAAAATCGGGATCCCTCCCGCTTCGGCTGTATACCCGTCCCTCTAGTGGGGCGCAAATCGGGCAGGCGCTTCCATGGGCGCTGATCTGATAGAGATCCTGCTCTTCATCCGCCGTTAAAACCGCCAGCACCTCCGCCTGCCGGGAGGTCGTCCGGGCCGCCATAGCGCCATAAGTGGCTAAGCTCCACTTTCGCCCGGCCTTATCCACAAAGGCCGTAACCCCCTCCCGGGTAAGTGTAACGAAAATCTCTTGCGCCGTTTTTCGCACCCCCGCGCCCTCCGCTTGCATTTGGGCCGCCGCTGCCAGCCCCGCCTGGCGGTAACGGTCGTTTCTCCGGCGCCCCAGCAGCGCGTTTTCCAGCGTTGCCGCCGTAGTGGCGGAAGCCTCTAAAATCTCTCCCATCAAATTAGCCGTCAGGCGATCCACCACGCTGTATTGCATCGAGGTCAACGCCGAAGCTTTGGTATACCCCGCCAGATGCTTTTCCGCCGTTTCAAGCGGCTTGCGTGCCGCCGGCGTATTAGCATAAAACGGCTCAGCAACCATTTTTGGCACATACGTCCAGGCGTCCGTCTCCAGCTGCTTTAAAATGGCCTGCACCCGGGTGAGCGCTGCCACGGCGTGATAGTCCACGTTTCCGAGAGAACGTAACCGGCCAATCTCGTTTATGATGTTCGTTTCTGCACGTAAAAAGAGCTGGATAAGTACTTCCAGCTCTTTCCCGCTTCGCTCTTTTTTCACTTTTGGCATACTCTACCTGTTCACCCTCTCACCAGAGAAAGGCCACCTCCGCCGCGCTAACCCTTACTTTTTTCTTCTAATTTTTCTTACAATTCTGTTCTTCTTTCCATTGGGTTTCGCTTCCCATTTTTCCCGAAACTGGTTGAGACTCAGGCGATTAGCGCCGCCGGCAAAATCCGGTTCAACTAATTGAAGTAAATCATCTTCCCAGCCGCAGACTTGACACACATCAAAGGAATCTTTCTCTGGAAACTCATACATTCCACACACTGGACACAGGTGCTTACACATGGTATCCCTCCTAATCTTGATCTGTCCCATGCTCCACTCTCATTCTCTTACGGAAGTACACTACTCCAGCATCTGGCTTAAACATTGTTTTAATACCGCCATTCGGAAAGCCCTTTGCATAATCATTCGTAGCTGTATCATACCGAACGACTTCGCCCTCTGGCGTTTTATAGCCCAGGATCCGTTTGCCGTCTGCGCGGCTCTGCACCAAAACCAAGGCCCGCTGGGCGTACTGCTCTTTCGTATACCCTGGGTACTGGTCGCTGTGGTTTTACTTCTCCTTCTCCTGCTTCGCCTTCTGCTCTTCTTCCCACTCTTTCCGAAACTGGTTGAGGCTCAGGCGGTTAGCGCCGCCGGCAAGATCCGGTTTAATTAATTGATACCAATCATCTTCCCAGCCGCAGACTTGACACACATCAAAGGAGTCTTTCTCTGGAAACTCATACATCCCGCACACTGGACACATATGCTTACACATCCTACCCCTCCTAATCTCGATCCGTTCCTCTTTCCGCTCTCATTCTCCCGCGAAAATAATAAATCCCGTCATCTGGCTTAAACATCGTTTTAATACCGCCGTGCGGGAACCCCTTCGCATAATCATTGGTGGCTGTATCATACCGGACGACTTCGCCCTTTGGCGTTTTATAGCCCAGGATCCGTTTGCCGTCTGCGCGGCTCTGCACCAAATCCAAAGCCCGCTGGGCGTACTGCTCTTTCGTATACCCTGGGTACTGGTCGCTGTGGTCGCTTTTCCCGCCGCCGCCAAAATGCCGGTTCAAATTATAATCAGTAAACCCCTGGGTGAAGTGGTTTTTCCCTGTGGCGCTTACCGACTCCTGTGCATCCAGTTTACCATGGTTCTGCTCCCCCGTCAACTTCTTCCCCGCGGCAAACCGGCCATTTTTCTCCCGCGGCTGCCCCGGATAATCCATCACTGCCGCATCCTGTGCGGCCAGCTCAAAAGGGCTGTCTTCTTCCTCAAACCCTAGCCCCATCAGCGGATCCCGCAGTGCCGTCACGTCCTGAAACGTCCTCCCCTGGTTTTTAGCGATCTCCTCATCCGAGATGGCGTCAAACAGTCCCGTTTCTCCAGACAGTTTCTTCAACTCGCTTTGTGCAGCGCCCTGATCCAGCAGCCCCGCTTGAAATGCCGCAATCACTGTCTCTGTCTTTGCCTTGGCAATTTCTGCCGCTTCTTTTGCCGTTGGCATCCAAAGGGGCGGAAAGGCAATATCTAGCCCCTCAGGGGCGATGCCCCAAGCCGACATGGCCATCACCGGCAGCAGCCGGTATAAAATGGGCCGCAGTACGCTCTCCCGCAGGTTGTCGATGTAGTCATAGTAGTTTTGTAGGTCGCTTTCGCCCGTGGCATTCATCCCCGCTGGCGCCCGTCCGAAAAGCTTCGTCACCGGGATACGGCTTGCCCCCGCCAAATCCAGACACATGCTGTCGTAAATATCCTTCAGCCCTGCAAAGGTGTATTGAGTGTTCGTCAGCTTCGTCCCCTCGTTCACCAGCTGCATACCAAAGTTGCTTTTGCAGACGGATTGCGCCTGCATGGTGTTCCAAAACCGCCGCTGCTGCTCTGCAGAGCCTAGGGAAAACAGCTGATCCAGATTTCGCACTTCCATGGTGTCCACATTGGCCCGAAAGGTCAGCGCCGCCATATGCCATCGTAAGGCCATGACTACTTGTCCTTTGGACTATGCTTCCCTTATTGGTCGGATACCTGTTTGCATGAAAAAAACCAACGTGCTCTTTCACACGTTGGTTTTCCCATTTACTAGCCATTTACCAGCCATTTTCTTTCCTTATTTTGATATGTCCTACTTCGATTTCATCTGCCAAAAGAGGAAAGCAAAGCGGCTCTCCCTTTTTTCAGCCATTTCAAATCGTCTTTCTATCACAGTCTATCTGACATTTCTTTTGGGATCAATCTCGGCTTTGAATTACCAGCAGCAATCCGCTTTTTACCCGTATTTCCGCCTCCTGGCCCAGCATCACATTGCTGACAGCAATCAGCCGCCCATCTCGGGTCAGTGTGCCATCCGTCAGGGGATAGGCCAAGCCAGTAGTGGTGATGCCTGTTACTTGCTTTGTCAATGGAAGGGTGCTAACCAAACGCCCAGTCTCTCCCGTCAGATGCAGCTCACTGCCTGTCAGCTGAACCACATTATGGCTATCCACTAATTTTGCTGCCACACCGCGGTGCAGCAAATATTCTAAATAGTGGCAATTTGCAATGGTATGATCCAAGCGCCGTCCAATCCCACCAAAAAGGACCAACTCTGTGGCTCCTGCTTCCAAGGCGGCATCCAGTCCCAACTCCATGTCCGTTTCATCCTTTTGAGGAGAAAACTGCCGGATCGGAATCTGCTGTGCTAAAAATGATTCCAATACCTCCTGGGGTACAGAGTCAAAATCCCCCACAATCACATCTGGCTTTAACCCCAATGCTTTTGCGTGGGTCATGCCATTATCACAGCATACCACATAATCCACCGGTAGGTAGTCCTGGCAAAACCCATAGTCCTCAATGGGTGCACCACCTAAAATCAGTGCTTTCATGCCCGGTCATACTCCTGCATAATGGTCAAAAACTCCTGGCATGCCTGGCCCGGATCTGCTGCGCCAAACACCGCTGACCCAGCCACTACCACATCCACTCCAGTTTCCATAACTTGCCGCAAATTTTGAAGTCCCACACCGCCATCAATTTCAATATCAAACCGATACCCACCGTTTTGGCGGATGCGAAACAGCTCTGGAATTTTCTGCAAAGCCTCTGGAATCAGTTTTTGACCGCTAAAGCCAGGATAAACGGTCATCACCAAAATCATATCCACCTGATCCAATACAGGATAAACTGCAGAAAGCGAAGTATCCGGCTTAATGGTCACGCCGGCCTTTACCCCCAGCGCATGGATCTGGCGTACTGCCTCCGGCAGATCATCCACCGTTTCCACATGGACATTCAACAGGTCTGCCCCTGCTGATACAAAATCGTTAAAATATTTTTCTGGCTGCTCAATCATCAAATGTACATCAAAAAACATCTTGCTATGCTTGCGCAGACATTTTACCACCGGCGCACCAAAGGTCAGATTCGGTACAAAATGTCCATCCATAATATCTAGGTGCAGATACTGTGCGCCAGATGTTTCGATAATTTGGATTTGTTCCTTCAATTCTGCAAAATCTGCAGAAAGCATCGAAGGTGCCAATCGTTTCATTTTTTGTTCTTCCTTTCCCAAAATTCAGTTAATTCCTGATATAGCGCTTCATACCGGGCATAACGCTCGGGCGGGATTTCCTTTCCCACATGGGCCTTCACGGCGCAATCTGGTTCCTTCAAATGCCGGCAAGTGCGATAGTAACACCCGCCAAGATACGGACGAAACTCTCGAAACAGCTCTGCCAAATTCTCTGGACGCACCTGCTCCAATGATAGGGAGGTAAACCCCGGTGAATCCACAATATAACTCTGTTCATCCAGCGGCATCAGCTCTGCATGACGGGTGGTATGCCGTCCCCGTTCAATTTTCTTGCTGATGGTGCCCGTGGTCAGATGCAGTTCTGGTTTTAGTGCATTGAGCAGACTACTTTTCCCCACCCCGGATGGACCTGCAAACACGGTTATTTTTCCCTTTAAATATTGCCGTAATGCTTCCACTCCCTCTCCGGTCTGAGAGCTGACGGGCAGCACAGGATAACCTACCTGCCGGTAAAGGGTTGCCAGAGCATGGTAGCCACCCTCGGCATCAAGATCAATCTTATTGATACATAAGACAATCTGCAGCTTTTGTTCTTCCGCCAACAATAAAAACCGATTTAGCAAGTCCACATTGGGATCCGGGCTTTTGGCTGCAAATACGATCACCGCCTGATCCACATTGACCACTCTGGGCCGTAAAAGAGCATTTTTTCGAGGAAGGATTTCATCCAGGCTCCCTTTTTTTGCCTCTTCATCCAACACAGAAATTTTCACCCAATCCCCCACGGAGGGCGTTATCCTCTGATGACGAAATTTTCCTCTGGCCCGACATTCATACTGTCCTTGGGCCGTAGCCACATAGTAAAATCCGCCTACGCCCTTGACAATGACGCCCTGGGTCATTGTGTTCCTCCGGAAAAGTCTACCATCTGGCTCCACTGGTAAACGTTATCAATATATAACTGCACTTCCATCTGTCCGCTGCCAGAAACTGTCACATTAAAGGGGAAATCAGACAATGGCCGGTTTTCATTGAAGGCCACGTCTACTGTGCTGCTGGCGCTATCAATGCGAAGGATCTTCACATTAATGGAGTTTGCATCGATATAACTACTGGGCGTACCCACGGTAAAGGTCTGAGACCCAGAGGTAACTGCCGGTGTTTGCGGCTCGGAGATTGTACCATTTTCATCATCTCCGCCCAGAATAGATTCCCCTTGGGTGGAGCCTTCTGTCCCATCTTCTTGTGCCGGTGTTTCTTCTGCCGGCTGAGTTTGCTCCGGCGTTGTTTCTTCTGACTCTTCTGGTTCCACAATGGACTGGCCAACCACTACAAAGTCAATCCGTGTATCCCGCTCTACTTCTTCATTGGGATCGATGGACTGAGAAATAATCTCATCCCGTTCGCCGCTGGCGCTGTTATCCACCGTCACTGTACCCACTTGCAGCCCTGATTCGGCCACTAAATTCTGTGCCTCGCCCATGATCATGCCTAAGAAGCTGGGTACAGTTACCGTAGCCGTTTCTGGGCCTTTGCTGATTGTCAAAGTGATGGGCGTACTGCTGTCCGCCTGTGTTTGCGCTTCTGGGTCTTGATCAATGACCACTCCTTGCGGCACTACATCATCAAAGACATACTCTCTCTGAGGTGTGCTGCCACCAGCGTTTTGGATTTTCTCCAACGCCACGTCTTCATCATCATAAATCACATCTGGCATCGGGAAAGAGCGCATCCCCAGGCTGACTGTCACATCAACTCTCATCCCTTCTGTAATGGCACTGCCTTCTTGCACAGATTGTTCCATGATCTGTTCTTCATCATACTGGCCGCTATATTCTTCTCCTGTCTGATTGATGGTAATACCCAACGTCTGCGCCTGTTGCTGTGCCTCCTCCAAGGTCATGCCTAAGAAACTGGGCACCGTAGATGTTTCATCTTGTGTGCTGCTGTTTCCAAGCAATCCTTGGCCAGTTAAGAATCGGGCGCCTACTACAGTAATGACCGCTATAATCACTAACGCCGTAATCACAGCAGCAATGGTCACTTTCTTCTCCTGAGCCTTATAATAAGCCTCCTCTTCGGAATCCTGAGGGGCCTTGCGGCCTTTTGGCGGCCGTTTTGGCTGAGGTTTTTTCTTTGGTGCACGGCGAGGAGGCCGCTGCTCATACTCATCTTCTTCGTAATCATCGTTGTCTTTTGAGATTTTCAATTGTTTGCTGTACCGCTCGAAGCTGACGCCGCCTTCGGGCAAGGTATTCTCCTTTCTGCTGCCCAGTTCCACTTGGACTTCCTCTTCCTGGCCAAAAGGTTCTTCCTGCTGGTCATCCATCGGCTGCGCCGGCTGACGATGTGACTCTTCCTCCATGAGTAGCACAGGCCGTGGTTCCTCTGCCAATGGCGATGCTGCCTTTTGAGCCGAATCGCCATAAGAATGCCGTTCTTCATACAGCGCCTGCCGTAAATCAGAGAGCATTTGCGTGATGGACGCATATCGGTCATCCTTTTTCTTCTGGGTTGCTTTTTTAATGATATTCATCAGCGTATCGCTGACGGCCGGATTATATTGGCGCAGATCCGGCAAAGAACTATTTAAATGCTTAAGCGCGATAGAGACAGAATTGTCTCCTTCGAAAGGCACATGGCCCGTCAGCATTTCAAACATGGTGATACCCAAGCTATAAATATCGCTTTTGTCATCCACATAGCCACCCCTGGCCTGCTCGGGTGAAAAATAGTACACCGACCCCAATGCCGTATCGGTGGTGGTGGCATCAGCAGCAGCCCGCGCAATGCCAAAGTCTGTGATTTTGATGGTGCCATCCATACTAATCAGGATGTTTTGCGGCTTAATATCCCGATGTACTACGCCATGCTGATGCGCATGTTCCAGTGCCGAAGCCATTTGGATGGCAATGCTCAGTGTTGTCACATTATCCAGTGGGGCACTTTTTTGAATGACCTTCTTTAACGTTTCCCCATGGACATATTCCATCACGATGTAGTATATCCCATTTCCCTCCCCCACATCATAGACGTTTACTATATTGGGATGGGAAAGCTTCGCCGCTGCTCTGGCCTCTGTTTTAAAGCGGCTGCGAAAATCTTCATCTTCTGTAAATTCTTCTTTGAGCACCTTGACCGTCACACTGCGCTCCAATTTTTCATCGTTTGCGCGGTAGACCGTTGCCATGCCGCCCATGCCGATTTGTTCCAAAATCCGATACCGCCCGCCCAGGAGCGTGCCGTTAGAGAGTATCATGGTTCCACCTCGCATTGAATGAGTATCACAGAAATATTATCCTTACCGCCATTTTCATTGGCTTTTTTGGCCAATGCCCGTGCACTTTGTTCCACTGGCTGTTCCTCTTCCAAAATTGTGGCAATGGCTGCATCATCCACCATGGAGGTCAGGCCATCAGAGCAAAGCAAAATTCGGTCGCCGCTTTTGATTTCCTCCATATATAAATCACTGCCCATGGGCTCTTTGGTGCCAATGGCCCGAGTAATGACGTTGCGTTGGGGATGGACTGCCGCTTCTTCTAGCGTCAGTTTTCCCTGCTTTACCATCTCCATCACATAGGAATGATCCCGGGTGATCTGCCGCAATGTGCCCTTCCGATAAAGATAGGCCCGGCTGTCTCCCACATGGCCAAACACAGCCCGGTTTCCTTGCACCACAGCACAGGTAAATGTGGTGCCCATTCCTTGGCGGGTTTCTTCCTGCAGGCTTTCTTGAAAGACGGCTTCATTGGCCTTTGCCATAGAAGAAATAATCCGATCGGTGACTTCCTCTTTTTTGCCCTCTTCATAGGCTGCTAAAAACGTACGAATGGCTTCGCGGCTGGCCACTTCACCTGCTTGATGTCCGCCCATGCCATCAGCCACGATATATACGCCCGTCTGATCATCGCAATAAATGGCGTCCTCGTTTTGTTCTCTTAATTTTCCTGTTTCACTCCATCCAAAAGACTCCATTGCTGCTCTCACCTCCTGTTTCGTTCGCTTTTTCGCAGCTGGCCGCAGGCGGCGTTAATATCGCTGCCCAGCTTTCGGCGCACCGTTGTTTCTATGCCGCGCTCCTGGAGGGTCTGCGCAAAGGCAGAGATGACTTCCTCGCTAGGAGGGTAAAATTGACGTTCTTTTACGGTGTTTATCGGAATGAGATTCACATGGCAAAGCATATTGTGCAGCCTGCTGGCCAGCTCTTGAGCGTGTTCCCTCTGGTCATTCACCCCTCGAATCAACGCATATTCAAACGTCACCCGCCGCTTCGTCTCATCTCCATATTCTTTACATGCCCGAAGCAACTGATCCATGGGATTTTTTCTGGAGATAGGCATCAGCTCATTCCGAATCTCATCATTTGGCGCATGCAAAGATACTGCCAGCGTGATTTGCAAGTGCTCCTGCTTTAAATCCCGGATTCGGTCGATCAAACCGCAGGTGGATAAGGTAATATGGCGCTGGCTCAGCCCCTGTCCGCGTTCATCATGAATCAGATGTAAAAACCGCAGCACCTGATCATAGTTATCCAAAGGTTCGCCGCTGCCCATCAGCACAATGCTGC
>CAJFIN010000023.1 GCA_904381335.1 Candidatus Neoanaerotignum galli
CAGTTGGCTGTACGCCGGCTGCTTTTTTTGCGCTTTTTACCGGTGGACATACCCTCTTTTTCTGGCGCATACACTATGATGAGGTGAGGAAGATGGATTTTGAAACGCGTACTGCACAAGAAACAGCCCAAATCCTTCATACGGATTTGGAAAAAGGACTGACGGAAGAAGAAGCACGCAGTCGACTGATGCGTCAAGGAAAAAATGAACTAAAGGGGCAGAAAAAGCCACCAGGTGTGGTGAAGCGGTTTTTTGCTCAGTTGAACGATGCCTTAGTGCTGTTGCTGTTGGCGGCGGCAGGCGTCTCCTTTTTGGTATCCATGGTGGAAGGAAAGGGAGAACTATGGGATTCGGCCGTGATTATTGCCATTGTGCTGGTCAATGCCATCATCGGCGTAGCCCAGGAACAGAAGGCGCAAAAAGCAATGCAGGCGCTGCAGGCCCTAAATGCACCCTTTGCCCGCGTGAAACGAAATGGCCAGGTGCGCCGAATTTTGGCGGAAGAAGTGGTGGTGGGGGATCTGCTGCTTTTGGAAACAGGCGACCGGGTAGCGGCAGATGGACGGCTGGTGGAAAGCACTAGCCTGCGCACGCAGGAGGCAGCGATTACTGGGGAGGCAGCAGAGGTGGAAAAGGAAGCAGAGGTGATTTGCCAGGCGCATACGCCTGTGGCAGAACGAATGAACCTGGTGCTTTCCAGCTCCTTTGTGGCCTACGGCCGAGGCATTGCCATTGTGACTGCCACCGGTATGGATACGCAGGTGGGGCATATTGCCCGTTTATTAGAGGGAGAGGAGGAGAAAAAAACACCCCTGCAAAAGCGGCTGGATGAAACGGGGAAGTATTTGGCGGGGGGAGCTTTGCTGATTTGTGGGCTGATTTTTGTGTTGGGACTGCTGCGAGGGGGAAATCTCTTTTCTTTATTTATGACGGCAGTTTCCCTGGCAGTAGCCGCAATTCCGGAGGGGCTGACGGCGGTGGTGACGATCGTGTTGGCCATGGGAACAGGCCGGTTAGCTAAAAAACAGGCGATTATCCGGCATTTGACGGCAGTGGAAACCCTGGGCAGCGCCACTGTCATCTGCTCGGATAAAACAGGTACGCTCACCCAAAACAAAATGACTTTGACCATGCTGCGTACCGGTGGTGGGCAAGTCCCTTCTGCCACACAAACGGAAGAATTATATTTTCTTGGCCTGAACTGTAATCATGCCTTGCTGCAAAACCAGAGTTTTGTTGGCATGGCTACCGAGGTGGCGTTGGCAGAAGGTGCCTGGAAGGCAGGCGTTCGAGAGCGGATGACCACGGTGGATGAGATCCCTTTTTCTTCTAAGCGTAAGCGGATGACCACGGTACATCAGATAGGGGGGCGGTATTTGGCCATAACAAAGGGAGCGCCGGAAGTGCTTCTGCCGCTGACTGCCAAGATGGAAGAAGGCCGCCGGGAGATCCCGTTTACTGGCCAGGCCAAGGAAGAGGCCATGAAAACGGTGGAAGAGATGGCTAAACGTGCCTTGCGTGTGATTGCATTATGTAAAAAGGAGTTTGACCACCAGCCAACTTCCCAGGAATTAGAGCGGGAATTAGTGTTGGTGGGGTTTGTGGGGATGATGGACCCGCCCCGACCAGAAGCTCGTAGTGCGGTTCTTCAATGCCGTAAAGCCGGTATCCGCCCGGTAATGATTACTGGAGACAATGCACAAACGGCTGTAGCCATCGCCCGGGAAGTGGGTATCTATACAGAAAAAGATGGCTGTTTGACAGGGCTGCAAATCGAACGGATGACAGCAGAAGAACTCCAGCAGGCCGTGGGAAAAACAGCAGTGTATGCCCGGGTATCTCCAGAACATAAGGTGCGGATTGTCAAGGCGTATCAGGCGCTGGGAGAAACGGTGGCCATGACAGGAGATGGCGTTAATGATGCGCCAGCGCTAAAGGCAGCGGATATTGGCTGCGCCATGGGAAAAACAGGCACAGATGCGGCAAAAAATGCCGCCGATTTGGTGATTGCAGATGATAATTTTGCCACGATTGTGGCGGCGGTCAAAGAGGGAAGGGGATTATTTCAAAACATCAAAAAAACGGTCCATTTTCTGCTTTCCAGCAATATTGGCGAAATAGTGACTATCTTTTTTGCCATGGTGCTGGATTTGCCAACGCCACTGCTTCCCATCCAGCTGCTATGGGTGAATTTGCTGACCGATTCCTTGCCGGCCATTGCTCTGGGGCTTGATGGCGTTGACCCAGATACCATGCAAGGCCGTGGAGGTTCTCGCAGTGTCATAGGCCGAGAAGACGCCATGCGCATTGGATTAGAAGGTGCGCTGATAGGGGTGCTGAGTTTGACGGCATTCGGCTTAGGCAGACAGATGGGCGATTTAGCAACAGGGCGGACGATGGCTTTTTCGGTGCTAGCGCTTTCACAATTGGTGCACGCTTTTAATATGCGTTCACCCCATAGTGTGTTGAATCGGCACATGTTTCAAAACCGTTGGTTGGATGCATCTTTTTTGTTAGGAACGGCACTGCAGGTGTTCGTGGTGATGCTGCCAGGCGCCCAGGCGGTATTTGGGGTCACGGCTTTGACGGCAATACAGTGGGGTTTGGTGGCGGTGCTGATGAGTGTGCCGTTGGCGGCGGTGGAATTAGAAAAGCGGTTTTGTCATGAGATGGCATCGCGCAGTTCCGGGAAAAATAGGAAACGTCAAATGGTTGCAAAATAAGCTAAATCGGTATATAATCAAAAGAAATTAGGGTTTTGGAGGTTCTAGACAAGAATAGGAGAACCAAGCGATGGAAGACACAGTGATCGTTGTAATGCTGAAAGATCCTGTCACGGGTTTTTTGGAAAAGGAATTGGGCACTTATGACCTTACGGCTCATGAGGAGCTGCTTTATAATATCTATGCAGAGCAGCAGGATGGAAAAACACAGGTGGTGCTTCGTCTGACCACGGAACGAGATGTGGAAGACTGGGAGTTTGAGGCGATTTATGACTATTATGATGCAGCAGCCTTGGCACCCTGGGCGTTACAAGTGGAGGAAGAGGAAGATTGTTTTAATCCCATCTGGAAGGTGACAGTGCCGTTTTTAGAAGAACCTACGGCAATGGAAGAAGAGATCGATGGGATTCTTTCGGCACATTGGCAGGAATTGTCTTCTGTTTATGAAGTCATCAAAGACAAAAAGGATGAATACCAGTGAAAAAAAAGACCCTAACTGCCCTCCTGGCAGGAGCGGCGGTGGTGGCCGTGATTGTAGTAAGTGGACAGTTTACAAAGACGAAAGAAGTTTCTTTGCCGTTTCGGCCTGGTGCACAGCAAGAGGAGGGCGCGGTGAGTTTATTGCCCGAACAAGAGCAAGAGTCTCTCCAGGAGCTTTTGCCAGAAGAGGCGCGGGAGCCATCTTGGCAGCCACAGACGCAGGAGACCACGCAGGAGGAAGGCCCACCGCAGGAGCAGGATACTCTGCCGGAGGAGGAAACGGAGACGGATTTTTCAGATCCTCCCCAGCAGGTGGAGCAGCAAGAGCGGCCGCATACTTCTTCTCGTCCGATTACGTACATCAATGACCCTGCCCTTACGAAACAATGGAATATTTTGGATGAAACAGCCACCACAGCGCAAAAATACTATACCGAAAATTTCAGCAAAACACGGCTGATTACAAAAGATGGGTATCTATATAATAAGGCGGCAGAGGCCAGGTTGGATATCGATTATTTCGTGGCAGAAGGAGACTTACCCAGTTCCTACCGGAATCAAGGGGTGGAGATTTTATTGCTGAACTGTGATGATCTGCGTCATTATGATGGCTTTGTACTGAAAAGCTCTGAAACAGGGCTGGCAGTGTTTGCCGCTATGAAGCATCCTACAGAAAATGTCTATTTGCTGACTACGGGCAAAAGTGCTGGCGGCGCTTTGACAGCGGCGCAGTATTCTGCCTTGCTAAATAGCTACCGTCAATCCCACGGCGCCATAGGACGACTGTATCCCGGGGCGGAACAGTATAGTCGCATCCTTAGTTTTATCAGTATGTATGAAAGTCAGTATGAGCAGTATGCAGTGCGCAGTATTATCAGTGATGATAAGTATGCCATAGCAACATTGTCTCCGGCAGACAGTACAGGACAGATCCGGGAATATGTACTTGAGCGCAATGGGAGCATTTGGGAAGTGGTGGTGGCAGGACTGGAGAGTGATCCACGGGCTGTCATTACAGTGAATCGGGCTTTGCCGGACTTCAATTTGAATATGCTGCCAGCCTATTGCATTAATGATTACCGTAACAGCATTAACACCAGCAACCTCTCCATTGTTAATCAGCTGCTATCAGACGGAAAGCTGAGCGGACAGACGGAAGTGAAATATATCTGTTCTACCAGTAACTTTGGCTATGTGGTGCTGGCCAATGAGGTGAAGTATCTTTGCACGGCCACAGGGGATGGATGGAATATTGTTTTGGTCAGCGGCCCGGATGAAGCCAGGGAAAAAATGCTGGCTACCAGTAAAACTGCGCCAACGTTTATTATACTGGATCAATAATTTGTGTATAACGCCGGAGGCCCGGAAGGTCTTCCGGCGATTTTTGCAAAAACGGCCTGATCCCAGAAGCTGGACCGGGAGAAGAATCATGGCAGTGGCGCCAAGATCTATGCCGGGCGCGGCTTGGTCGTTCCGGTTTTTTTATCTCTAGCCATACAAGGCTTCGTGTAAAAAAAGCAAAGATAGATGACCAAAGAAGAACATTTTTTCTTCCAGAAAGAAAGAAGGCAAACCCATGACCAAAACAAATGCAATGCGCCTGTTGGAACAGGCAAAGATCACATATCAAACCAGCCAATACGATTATTCTGAAGAAGACCTATCCGGGGTTCATGCAGCAGAAGTATTAGGGTTTGATCCGGCGATGGTGTTTAAGACGCTGGTAACCCGGGGTGATAAAACAGGCCCTGTGGTATTTGTGATTCCCGTGGCACAGGAATTGGATTTAAAAAAAGCGGCAAAGGTTTCTGGCAATAAGAGCGTGGCCATGGTCCATGTGAAAGAGCTGTTGGTGCTGACAGGATATATCCGAGGCGGCTGTTCTCCCATTGGTATGAAAAAGAAATTTCCGACCTATGTGGATGAAAGCGCATTAGATCAAACGATCATCAGCATCAGCGCCGGCATGCGGGGGAAGCAGATTCTTTTGGCGCCACAGGATCTTTTGGCATATTTGGGGGCAAAAACAGCAGATCTGACCCAAAAAGAAACTGGGAATGAATGATATGATAATCTAAAGAAAAAGCGAAGGAGGATGGAAAATGGAAGAGAAGCAATTTAGCTGTGTTCACTGTGGAAAGGTCACTTGTGATAGTCAAAATTTTCCCTATCCAGAAGGATGTGTAACACAAAGCCTTTCTGAGGAGGAACTGGCTTGGGCAAGAGAGGAATACTGGAAAGAGGAAAACCAAAAGGTGATCCAGGCGGCAGCCCAGATCGAAGGGCATTATTATTGTCAAAAGGCTCGGGTAGAGGAAATGGTGCTCTTTGCCAAAAAGATCGGCGCCAAGAAGGTGGGGATTGCTACTTGTGCCGGTACGATGCGGGAGGCACGTACCTTTGCAAAAATATTAGAAGTGAATGGAATTGAGGCTGTGGGCGTGGCCTGTAAAGTGGGTAATCATGACAAAACAGAGATTGGGATTGCCGAAGAAGATAAAATCCACCCGGGCAATTATGAGCCCTATTGTAACCCCATCATGCAGGCCGCTTATCTCAATAGCCAGCATACAGATCTGAATGTGATGATGGGGCTGTGTGTGGGACATGACACCTTATTTTTTAAATATGTGAAGGGACTGACATCGGTGCTTTTTACCAAAGACCGGGTGCTGGGCCATTGCGCTGTTTTGCCGCTGCATCATACGGATGGGTACTGGAAGCGGCTGCTTCGTGAACCCATAGAGGAGTAAAAAAGAAATCCATGCCAGCGTCTCTTTGTTATATCAGAAACGCTGGCATTTTATTATACTTATAAAAACGTATGGAGATATGGCCCGGAGTCTAAACCCCATGGCGATACTAGGGGGATCAAAAGCTTTGATCATACGATTGGCGGCAGCAGAAAAAGCAGGGGCGGAAAAAAAGCAGCGTCCAACGGAAATGACCGAGAGACGCTGCGCAGGGCGAAAGGCAGAAAAAGCTAGATCAAAGATGGGAAGAAAATGGATGGCAGTAGGGATGGGTGTCCTGGCGATTAAAAGGTGACAGCATAGGCTGGGCTTAAGGCAGATTCTTTGCCATTGACCACCGCAGAGATTTTAAAATAACACTGATTATTTTGAAACGAACTTAGCACAAAGGAATAAGGAAATCCCCAGCGCCACTGGCTGTTGCCGGTAAGCGGTTGGACCATTTTTTGGTAGGGGCCATCTTCTTGAAATGAAGTATAGATCTGATAATAATCAGCGCCATACACTGGGGCCCAGAAAAAGCTGACACCAGCGCCAAAGGAAGCACATTCTAAGCTTTCTGGCGGCACCGCTTCCGGGGTGACCTGCTGCCATTGCTCCGGCGTTAGATACTGATCCAGAGAAATTTTTGCCAAAAACGAAACAGGAATGGCCATATAGTGGTTTGCGGTATCATAGGCGTTGACAATGCCGATGAGCTGACCGGCAGCGTCAAATAGGCCGCCGCCGCTGCTTCCGCCGGTGATATAGGCGGTGGAAGAGAGAACATAGTCATTGAGGCCATTGATAACGCCGGTGGTCGCCACATTCCTTTGCCCTCCCGGGGAACCGATGGCGGTAACCGCATCACCGATTTGAGGCTGAGTGTTAGTGCCCAGCAGGGCGGGGGTTAAGTTTTGCGCATTGATTTTCAGCACCACTAAATCCCGAGGCAAGTCATATCCTGCCACATACCAATCTCCATGATAGGTCTGGCCATTTGCAAAGATGATTTGCAGCCGGTCTGCCCCTTCCATTACATGGAAATTTGTGGCGATATATCCATCGGAGGAGACAATCACCCCACTGCCCTGGACAGAATTGGTGGACAGAGTGACCATAGATTGTGCCAGTTGCTGCACGGAGCGAGAGGTGGTAATGGAAATGGAGGATGTGGCATCATCCCAGGTGACTGCTGCGCCGGAATACTCGGATAAAAATCGCAAGGGGACCATGGTAACACCCTGGTCTAAATAAGCTGGGGTGGTCATGGGAACAGAAACGCCGTTGACCAAAGCTGTATTCTCTCCTATGGCAAAAGAAAGCGTCCGGTTCTCGGATTGAGCAGTAACGGTATGACTTTCCCCTTGCCAATCCACTTGATAACCCAAGGCTTCTAATAGGGGCCTCATGGGAACGAAGGTGACGCCGTCTTGCAGAACAGGGCTTGGGGAAAAGGTCAAAGGTGACCCATTAAGCGTCACCTGAATGGATCGCTCTTGCCCTTGCACAGGGATACAGGTAAAAAGTAACAGAAGTAAAATTGCCAACAGACGGCAAAGGTGTTTTTTCATAAAAGCAGCCTCCTTTATTGATAGATTTATCATACCATAGTTTTCCCGTTGTGGGCATGAAAAATTTGTGAACGAAAAGAAAGGAAAAAATGATGCTGACAAAAGCGGATCAATCAGATCTGACATGGATCTACGACTTGATGGAACAGGCCTTTCCGCCGCAGGAGCGGCGGACAAAGGAAGGGTTTTTGCAGGAATGGCAGCAAGAAGCCTTCCACTTAATGAGGCTTGAAAAGGGCCAAGGGTTTTTGGCTTATTGGGATTTGGGTCAATGGTTTTATGTGGAACATTTTGCCACAGCAAAAGAGGTGCGTGGCAAGGGCCTGGGAGGAGAGATCTTTGGCCAATTTTTGCAGGAAGCAAAAAAGCCCGTATTCTTTGAAGTGGAGCAGCCAAACACCCAGTGGGCGAAGCGGAGAATTGCATTTTATGAACGTTTGGGATGTGTGTTAAACCCCTATCCGTATCTTCAGCCGCCCTATCCCGGCAGGACAGAAGGATTGGCACTTTTTTGGATGAGTTATCCCCAAAAACTGACCAAGGAGGAATTTCTTTCAGCCCGAACACAGCTATATGCACAGGTATATGGGCAAAAAGGGTAACAAAAAAGAAGCCTTTGTCGGCTTCTTTTTTGTAGATGAGCAGGGGCCTAAATCGCATCCTGCTGGGAGCTAGCCTGCCGGCATGCGGGGCATAGGCCATAAAAAATCAATTGCTCCCGTGCCACATCAAATCCGGTCTTTAAGGCCGCTTCTTCCCGAAGCGTAGCAATTAAATCGGAATCAAAATCAATAATGGCATTACAGCAGGTGCAGACCATATGGGGATGGGATTCCACCGTTGCGTCGTAATTGGAGCGCCCATTGCCTACACTTAGCTCTTGGACAAGGCCAACAGAGCGGAAACTGTCCAGCGTTTTATATACGGTGGCCAGAGAAATGGTGGGGTTAGTGGGCATCAATGCTTTATAAATATCTTCTGCGGAAGGATGACTTTTCGTATATCGCAGAAAGGTAAAAATAGCAAGACGCTGGGGTGTGACTTTCAGACCCTTTGCCCGCAATAGATCGGCAATTTCGTTCATCGGTACACCTCATTTTTGATTCTAGTTGATACTTATTATTATTCAATAATTATAATAATGTATACTGACTTGTTTGTCAAGCCCCATCTTTTGGCAGTCTGCTTGCAATCCGGCAGAGGCTTTGATAAGATGAAATATAGAAAAGGAGGGGCACTATGAAAGATGAAAAAGAGCGGGACGCCCGCGAGAAGATGGCGGAACATCTGGAGCAATTGCAACAAGAGGCTTGTTACTTAGTGGATCTTTTTCCCAAACGGGTGCCGCCGGACCGAAGTGAAGCTTTTTGGGCAGCAGAACGGTTTTTTCTTCGTGGAAAGGAAAAACGGGCATTGCAGCGAGGTTTTTTGCGAATCATGATGCAGCTAGCCTGCTACTATCCCTGCCGTATTTGGCGAGAAGAAAATGGCATGGATTGGCGGGAGATCCCTTTAGAGAAGATACCAAAGGCAGTGAAAGATTTTGAAAAGGACGGCTGCGGCGAAGTACAAATGCTGTTAGAGACAGAGGATACGCTGCTCATTTTACAAGAAGGCACACTCTGTCTGATGGTATATCAGCCCAGCCAGTCTGTATTACAGCTGCTGGAAGTGCTGGCCCAGGCCAGCGGCTTTTTTCTGCGGCGAGCAGAGGAAGAATAAGGAGGAGACAAGATGCACATTGTGTTATTAGAACCGGAAATACCGCAAAATGCCGGCAATATTGCCCGTACCTGTGCAGTGACAGGATCGGTGCTGCATTTGATTGAGCCGCTGGGTTTTTCGGTGGAAGATAAATATCTGAAACGGGCAGGACTGGATTATTGGAAATATTTAGATATTCGGTATTATCAAAATTATGCGGACTTTTTAGCTAAGGCAAAACCGCCCCGGGTGATTATGGCTACCACTAAGAGTAAACAGTGTTATACGAATATTCAGTATCGGCCCGATGATTTTCTTATGTTTGGGAAGGAAAGCGCTGGCATCCCGGAAGAAATCCTGATGGAAAATCAAGAAAACTGTGTGCGGATTCCCATGATGGGAGAAGTGCGGAGCTTAAACCTTTCTAATTCTGTGGCCATTATGGTCTATGAAGCGCTGCGGCAAAATGGGTTTCAAGGGATGAATTGCCAAGGACAGCTGCACCATCATCACTGGTAACTGAAACCTGACGCGAGGTTTTTAAGGAGAGGCCATTTGGTTTAGATTTAAGATAAACAAAATCCTATGAATCTTATGATAAGGTTATACATAAACCCTCCAGTTATCATGGAGGGTTTATGTATAACCTAGTGCTGTGAAATGAAACAATGTTTCTCTGTTTAGAGATGGCCTTTGAAAAGGAAAGCCCAGGCCGTTAAACGGATTTTAAGTGACGGCTGTGGATAGAAGGAAAAGATAGCAGGTTTGCTTTCCCTTTTCCGGCAGGCTAGGACCGCATCCGGTGACCAACCAAAAACGTGATGAAGAAACAACATGCACTGGTGAGCACCATACTGGCGCCAGCGGATGCATCCCAATAATAGGAGAGAATCAGGCCAATCAAACCGGAACATACACCGATCAGCAGTGTCAAAAAATGATATTGCCGGCTGTTTTTAGCGATATTTCGAGCAGCAGCGGCAGGTAAGATCAGGAGGGAATTGATGGTGAGAATCCCGATCCATTTTACCGACAGCATGACGGCTACAGCCACCATGACCACAAAGATATTTTCCATCGCCTGGCAGTGAATGTTACGGGTAGATGCCAGAGAAGGATTTAAACTAACCAGCAGCAGCCGGTTATAAAGGAATGCCCAGAGGATATAGGCTGCTACCAATACGAAAAAGAGCAGGAGGATTTCGCTGGGGGAAACCACCAAAATGTCACCGATGAGGTAGGAAGAGTATTGAGCAAAACCACCTTCTTTTGAAAGAATGACAATGCCCAGTGCAACAGAGGCGGAAGAAAAGACGCTGATTACCGTATCGGTGGAGGCGGTATGAAAGGAGTTGACCTTGCTGATGGCCAGGCCTAGAAAAATGCCAAAGGCCAGCATACTCAGCACAGGCTCTCGTAAGCCCAGCAACACACCCAGTGCAATGCCGGTAAAGGCACTATGTCCCAAGGCATCAGAAAAGAAGGCCATTTTATTATTGACTGCCATGGTGCCCAGCAAAGCGAACAAAGGTGTGACGACCAATGTGGCCAGTAGGGCATTTTTCATAAAATCATATTGGAGCCATTCCAGGGGAATGGTTTCCAATAAACGGTAAAGCAATGTCATGGTTGACGACTCCTTTCTCTGGGCAGATAGCCAAAAGCATTTTGAAAGGCGGCGCTCTCAAACACATCATCAATGCTTCCTTGGGTTAGAATGGTTTTGTCAATGAGTACCACACGATCGGCATATTGCCGGATCAAGTCCAGATCGTGAGAGACGAGAAGGATGGCGATGTGATGTTCATCCCGCAGGCGGCACACGGTTTGATAAAATAGCTCCAACCCCATGGCATCCACGCCGGAAACAGGCTCGTCCAAAATCAGCAGGTCCGGCAGCGGTTCTAATGCAGCGGCTAGGAGCACCTTTTGCAGCTCCCCGCCAGAAAGATCTCCTAAACGGCTAAAAAGGCGATGCTCCACTTTCAAAGCCGTCAGACGATCTTTTAACTGGGATAGATCTTTCTTAGAAAAGCCCAGCCATGCGGGACGGCGGCGAATGGCGGCTAGGCAGAAATCGGCCACGCTCACAGGGCTTGATTTATCAAAATCCAGCTGCTGGGGCACATAGCCAATGAGCGGCTGTTTGGCTTTTGTCTCATTGTGGCCGACAAAAGTGATGGAACCGGTATGAGGCCGCTGGCCCAAAATAGCCTTGATGAGGGTGGTTTTTCCAGCGCCGTTTTTACCGATCAGGGCGGTTAACTCGCCGCAATGAAAAATCATATTGATATCCTGAATGAGGACGTCTTTGCCGCTTTTGACTGTGAGATGGTCGATTTCTACTCGGCAAAGGCCGCAGGCGTTATGACTTTGCATGGTGGATCACCTCCTGTAAAATTTCATAATTTGCTGTTTGGGCGGATAAATAAGCGTCCGCAGAAGCGGGCCCAGTGGTGATGGGGTCCAATATATAATAGGGCACGCCTGTTTCTCTGCTGAGGGTTTGAGCAAAAGGCAGACCGGCATCATCAGCACAAAGGATGGCGTCAATTTGGCTTTGTCTGGCCGCATCCACCATGGCGGCCAGCTGGCGGGCAGAAGGAGTTTGATTTTCATCAATGGAGATGGTCTGAGCTACAGTGACGCCAAAATCTGCGCAGAGATAGGCAAAGGCCTCATGGAAAGAGAGAACCCGCACTTCGGTTTTAGCGGGAACGATGGTCTCTTGCAGGGCAGCCAACTCCGCAGTAAAATCTGCGGAGTTTTTTTGTAGGCGGTCTGCTTGGTCAGGATACGCTGCGGTCAGCGCATCCGCGATGGTTTGCGCCTGCAAGGCGGCATTTGCTGTGGAAAGCCAGATGTGGGCGTTTAAAGCGCCATGGTTATGACCATGATGATCTTCAAACAAGGGGGAGGCATCGGAAGATGAAGTGGTTTCTTCAACCGTATGGGTTTCCTCCTCCTCTACCACAGTATCACCATGGGCATCCAGCAGGTAAGCACCCTGGGAGGTATCTACCACCGGAAGGGCAGGGTAGAGTTGGACCGCCCGTTCCATCAGGTTGTTTTCCATACCGGCGCCATTAATGAGAAATAGGCCGGCTTGTTTTAAGGTGCGCAAGTTTCCGGTGGTGAGCTGATAATCATGCAGACATCCCGTCTGGGCGCCGGTGAGATTGACCAGAGGAATGGAGGTGCCGGCACAGACGGCCTCAGCTAAAGTATAAATGGGATAAAAAGAAGTGACAGCAGCCCCGTTTGGGATAGAAGATGCACAGCCAACGCCAAGCAGAGCTAAAAGGACTGCAAGAAAGAGGATTCGTTTCATGGTTTTGCCTTTCCGGCCGGGGAGGACGTCCCTTGCCTATTACGCTGCCTAAAAGTGGCAAAAGAGAAAATGATATGAATGACAGAAATTCATCTGACTTATTGTAAGGAAAAAAGCCCGCATTTGTCAAGCAGACAACCGGGTTGCGATGCCAGAAAAATGTGATATAATAAAGGAAGATCCGGCGCATAGGAGTATCTGATAATAAAAAAGGAGAAAACGCTATGGCGATATTGCCCTATCAGGGGAAAACCCCCACGGTGCCAGAAAGCTGCACCATTTTTGAACAGGTGAGTATTTACGGCGATGTAACGCTAGGAGAAAACTGTGTGGTATTGCCCCAGGTGGTAATGCGGGCAGAACATAATGCCATTGTCATTGGAAATGACACCAATATCCAGGATGGGTGTCTGATTCACACAGAAATTGGCGAAGGCGGCGGTGTGAATATTGGCAGCGGCGTGACCGTAGGTCATGGCGCCATCCTTCATGGCTGTACGTTAAAAGACCGTTGTATGATCGGAATGGGTGCCGTGATTCAGGATGGGGCTGTGGTGGAAGAAGAATGTCTCATTGCCGCAGGAGCAGTGGTGACGCCGGGGACAGTGATTCCCAAAGGCCATTTGGCAGCGGGATTGCCGGCAAAGGTGCGCCGCCCACTGACACAGGCGGAGATCCAAGAAATTGACGCCACCATTGAGGAATACCGGCAGTATGCGGCGGGCTATAAAGAAGCATTACAAAAGAATCAACATGAGAAAGAGGGAATAAAATGAAACAAGTCTATAAACCCCAAGGAATTTGTGCCAATGCCATTGAATTTGAATTAGAAAACGGCATTGTACATAACGTCTGTTTTTATGGCGGCTGCCCCGGAAACCATTTGGGAATTGAACGTTTAGTTGAAGGAATGAAGGCAGAAGAAGTGATTGATCGGCTCAGCGGCGTAACCTGCGGCCCCCGGGCCAGCAGCTGTCCAGATCAGCTGGCTCAGGCGCTGAAAAAAGCCATGGATCAAAAAGCATAAGGGGATTTTTGGAGACAGACAGCCTGATTTTTGGGAAAAAAAGAAAGTGAGTTATGCTGTTTTTGAACAAAATCAGGCTTTTGTTGTTTTTTTAGACAAGGTTGCTGCAAGGGGGTCAGTAAAGAACGGCCTGGAGCAAGAAAGTGGATGCTTTTTGACGGGGCGGCAGCGAGAAACGATGATCAAAGAAAGAAAATGAGGGCAGAAGGATGAGAAAGCATCTACAGAGATAGGGAGAAAGAATATAAGAGATATAAGAAAGAATATAAAGGAAGATCTTTTTTGCAAAGTTAAGCCCCAAAGAAAATGCGGAAGAGAGAAAAGAAAGGGCTTTGCACGAAAAAGAGTTGACAGGAAAAGAGGCTTATGGTATTCTTATGGTTGAATGACGAAAGTCTTTTTTTTATGCCATCTAACATCAGACGGAGGTGAATCGTACTATGAGAACCAAAATTACTTTGGCATGCACCGTGTGCAAACAGAGAAATTACAACACCACCAAAGAAAAGAAGAACCATCCGGACAGAATGGAATTCAAAAAGTATTGCAAGTTCTGCAAGACCCACACGTTGCACAAAGAAACGAAGTAAGATAGCGTTGAGACCCTGAAAGGGACGTGAACATGGGAGAAAACACAGCTAGAAAACCAAACGAAGCACAGAAACCGAGCTTGAAAGCCTTTGTGGCGGATCATAAGGCGGAGTTTCACAAGATCACATGGCCAAAGCGTGATGAGGTTGCGAAAAAAACGGTGACAGTCATTGTTTTGTCGATCATCATTGCCGCCATCATTTTCTGCATGGACACTGTCTTTACTAGCGTGCAGGATCTGGCCATGAGCCTTTTGGGATTGTTGTAAGACGAAGAGACAAAAAAGGATGATCATATGTCGGAAGAATTTATGGACCAGGAAAACATCCAGGCTGAGCCGCCGGCGCAGGATGGCGCCGTGAAATGGTATGTGGTGCATACCTATTCGGGCTATGAAAACAAGGTGAAAGCCAATATCGAAAAGATCATCGAAAACCGCGGTATGCAGGATCAGATTTTAGAGGTGAGCGTACCGGTGGAAGAGGTGGACGAGATCAAAAACGGCCAGAAAAAACGGGTGCAGCGGAAGGTGTTCCCGGGCTATGTGCTCGTAAAAATGGTCATGAATGACGAGACATGGTATGTGGTGCGCAATACCCGAGGTGTGACAAGTTTTGTCGGCCCCGGCAGCAAACCTGTCCCTTTGACTGACGAGGAAGCCCGGGCGATGGGCATTGAGTATATTGTCCGTCAAGAGTTTGACTGTCAGGAAGGAGATACGGTGCGTGTGATTTCAGGCCCGTTCTCTGGCAGCGTAGGGACCATCCGGGAAGTTAACCGCAGTAAACAGGCTGTGGTGGCCGTGCTTCCCATCTTCGGCCGGGAGACCCCGGTGGAGCTTGACTACAACCAATTGGAAAAACTGTAACTATTGGAATGCACGGCTTTTTGTCCGTGCGTGGGAGGGAAAATCCCGTTATTGACCACATGTAGGAGGTGCCGAAATGGCAAAGAAAGTAACTGGTTATATCAAATTGCAGATCAATGCAGGCAAGGCTACGCCTGCTCCCCCGGTTGGTCCTGCCCTGGGCCAGCATGGTCTGAACATCATGGGCTTTTGTAAAGAATTCAATGAAAAAACGGCGCAACAAGCTGGTCTTGTGATCCCTGTTGTAATTACCGTATATGCAGATAGAAGCTATTCCTTCGTTACGAAGACGCCTCCGGCTGCTGTATTGCTGAAAAAAGCCTGCAAAATCGAATCCGGTTCCGGTACGCCGAACAAAACCAAGGTAGCAAAGATCTCCAAAGACGAAGTGATGAAGATCGCAGAACTGAAGCTGCCTGATTTAAATGCCGCCAACGTGGACGCTGCTTACCGCATGATTTGCGGCACCGCTAGAAGTATGGGTATCACAGTAGAAGAATAAGACGGTATCGGCAACGGAAAATGACGTGGGAGGGACAATCTCCCGATATTACCACATGAGGAGGTCACGAACGTGAAAAGAGGAAAGAAATATTTAGAAAAGGCAAAATTGGTGAATTCTGCCGTTCAGTATGATGCAAAAGACGCAGTAGAGCTGGTAAGCCAGACGGGCGTTGCAAAATTTGATGAAACCGTAGAAGCGCATATTCGTTTGGGTGTTGATGGCCGTCATGCGGATCAACAGGTGCGCGGCGCTGTTGTTCTTCCCCACGGTACTGGTAAGAGCGTGCGGGTATTGGTATTTGCCAAAGGCGACAAGGCGGATGAAGCTTTGGCAGCCGGTGCAGATTTCGTAGGCGCTGAAGATCTGATCCCGAAAATTCAAAATGAAAACTGGTTTGGATTTGACGTTGTGGTTGCTACCCCAGATATGATGGGCGTGGTAGGCCGTCTGGGCCGTGTGCTTGGTCCCAAAGGCTTGATGCCTAACCCCAAAGCCGGCACCGTTACCATGGATGTAACCAAAGCTGTAAACGATATCAAAGCTGGTAAGATCGAGTACCGTCTGGATAAGACGAACATCATTCATGTTCCCATGGGTAAAGTATCTTTTGGTTCTGAAAAATTGTACGAAAATTTCCAGACACTGATGAGTGCGATTATTAAAGCAAAACCACAGTCTGCAAAGGGCCAGTATCTCAAGAGCGTGGTGCTGTCCACCACCATGGGCCCTGGTGTGAAAGTAAACACTGCAAAAATTAGCGAGTAAGGAGCAAAAAGTTCTTGACAGAGCAAAAATCCTGTGGTATTCTTGTGTAGTTAAAAGAGAACACTGCCCGAAGACAGCAGGCGCCCTAAGGCATAACCGTTGTGGCCTGCCGAGGAACTTTTCAGTATGGACGGATCCCCTTTGTCTTTGGACAGAGGGGTTTTCTTTTTGGACTGACGAACAAGGAGGTGTGAAACGATGGCAAAAATTGCAGAAAAACAAGTGGTTGTCAATGAAATCAAAGAAAAATTGGAAAAAGCCACTTCTGTTGTCGTTGTGAACGCAAGAGGCCTGACGGTGGAAGAAGACACCAAACTCAGAAAGTCTCTGAGAGAAGCCGGCGTTGACTATAAAGTGTATAAAAACACGATGATGACTCTGGCAGTGAAAGATACTGCTTTTGAAGGCTTGACCCAGTTTTTGGAAGGCCCCAGCGCATTTGCATTTAGCTATGATGATGCAATGACAGCAGCGGGCATCCTGAATAAAGCAATGAAAGATCTGAAGGTTTTGGAATTTAAGGCCGGTATGATCGAAGGAACGGTATATGATGCAGCTGGTATGAAAGCTGTGGCAGGGATTCCTTCCAGAGATGTTCTGCTCAGCAAACTTCTGGGCAGCTTCAAGTCTCCCATGTCTTCCTTCGCTCGGGTTATTTCTCAGATCGCAGAAAAGAACGCAGCAGCAGAATAAAAATATTCAATGGAAATCAAATGAATTTAATCGGAGGTGCGCATCATGGCAAAACTGTCCATCGAAGAGATCATTGCAGCGGTAAAAGAACTTACCGTACTGGAACTGAATGACTTAGTAAAAGCAGCAGAAGAAGAATTTGGTGTATCTGCAGCAGCTGGTGTTGCTGTTGTAGCCGCTGGCGGCGCAGCTGAAGCAGCTGAAGAAAAGACCGAATTCAACGTAGAACTGACCGCGGTTGGTTCTGAAAAGATCAAAGTTATCAAAGTAGTAAGAGAAGTGACCGGTCTTGGCTTGAAAGAAGCAAAAGAAGCTGTAGACGGCGCTCCCAAGGTGCTCAAAGAAGGAGTTTCCAAAGAGGAAGCCGACAGCATCAAAGCCAAACTGGAAGAAGTTGGCGCTACTGTAACACTGAAGTAATATCATTTGATCATAAAAAAGGGTCAAACCAATGGTTTGGCCCTTTTTTGTTATGGGTCGGTTAACCCCGTTGAGCCTGTTGGCATTTCTCCATAGAGAAATGGAAAGGTGCGAAAGATAAACTGCCTGCTATGCGGTTACGCGATGAGTATCCATGAATGATGCTAGGGAAGATCTAACTTGGGCGATATGGGTCATCAGTTGAAAAAAGAACGCCGAGGAGAAAGAAGATGGCTGTGAAGCGGTTTAGACGAATTTTCGATATAGCGGTGGCCATAGGAAGAAAGGCTATTTTCTGAGGCAATGGAAGGCGTTATGGGAATAGACAGGGCTGGATACAAAAATGGGAAAGGAACAAAAGGAGGGTTTGAATGGATGAAGTACGGATTCGGCTGGCAAACCCAGAACGAGATGGTACGGCATTGGCGGATATTTACCGCCCATATGTTTTGGAAACGGCATTAACCACCGAGATTGTGCCGCCGGACGGAGTAGAATTTGGGCATCGTATCGATCAGGTACTTCAGCGGCATCCATTTTTGGTGGCTGAGCGAGATGGCCAGGTGGTGGGCTATGCCTATGCTTCTGCATTTCATGCCAGGGCAGCCTATGATTGGACGGCGGAAACAAGCATCTATTTGTCCAGGAAGGAACGCGGCCATGGCACGGGCAGAAAAATTTATACCATGCTGGAGATGTTGCTGCGGGAAGAAGGAATTGTCAATCTAACCGCCTGTATTACTGCGCCTATCCCAGGGGATAACACAGTGCCTCCGGACAGTCCGCCGTTTCACGCTGCGCTAGGATATATACCCTGTGCGAGATTTGAGGATTGTTTTATGAAGTATGGCCGATGGTATACGGTGTTATGGATGCAGAAATTGATCGGCCCACGGCTGTCAAAAATGCCGCCAGTGCATTGCTGGCCAGAGATATCAGCAAAACTAAAAGAAAAATATCACCTTTCATAGATGGAAAGAAAAAACTGCCTTTTCCCGTTCGGTAAAGGCAGTTTTTTTTCTTAATTTATCGGTGGGCCAAATAGTCCGGTGGCAGAGGAAGTGATGATCGTATGACAAAGCTGTACTAATTTTTCTCGCTGAAACGGGATATGATTGGCCATTTGGCTGCGCAAAAGGCCGGTGATGCCATTGGCAATAAATAACAGGTAATTATCCAACAGGGAGGGGTCTGTGGGCGGAAAGGCGTTTTGAACCAGACGATGGCCATTTTGCTGGATTAACCGCTGAAACTGACGCAAAAACCGGTCAGAAGAGGTGTTACAAAATAAGGTGCAGCATAGGTCATAGTGCTGTTCAATATATTGTGCGAAGGGTTCTAATATCGGTAACAAGTTCACGGGGGAGCTTTGTGGGCGAAAGGTGTCCACTCGATCCTGAAGCTGGGCTAAAACTTCATCCTCGATTTTTTCTAACAGGTCATAAATATCACGATAATGAAGATAGAAGGTGCCCCGATTGATATCCACATAGTCCGTCAATTCACGAACGGTGATGGAGCGCAGTTCCTTTTTTTGCATTAGATCGCATAAGCCTTGTTGGAGTAAACGGCGGGTTTTACGAATGCGTCGGTCTTCTTTTTTTTCTGTCATGATAGTTTCCTCCTACAAACAACACTGGGAAAAAGAGTGTTGATTCTTATACAAATAAACAATATGTTGAGTATTGATATTGCTGTCTGTTTTTACTATAATACCATTGGATTGAAGAAAAAACAATAAAAACCTATCACCATAGCAAGGGTAGACAGAATGGGGGATAGAGATGAAGCAGGATAGGTTGGATTTTTTAATTAATGGTATTGTGGACCATGTACGCACCATAGAAAAGGTCTTTTTTATTTTGGTGGTGATATGCGCCCTGGCCATTCCGTTTGTGCAAGTCAACTATGACTTGGAGGAGTATCTGCCGCAAGAAGCAGAAACGAAACAGGCCCTAGATGTGATGGAGCAGGAGTTTGGCTATCCGGGGCTGGCACGGATTATGGTGGACAATGTGACTCGGCCGCAGGCAAAACGCCTGGCTCAGGCCATTGGCGAGGTGGATGGAGTGGATTTGGTGATTGGGCCAGATACACTTTTTAACCCCTATCTGGGGACAGGATTTTTGCCCCAAGAAGAGATGGAAGATTTTTATCGGGATGGCAGTGCCTTATTGGAAGTGGTTTTTACAGAGGGCGCCTCTGATCAGGCAACGGGAGAAGCATTGACACAGATTCGTCAAATCGTGGGTGCAAATGGCCATTTTACTTCTACTGCGGTAAGTAAACAATCATTGCAGCAAAACATCATGAAGGAAGTGGCTACAGCAATGGTTTTGGCGGTGGTCATTATTTTTTTGATTCTTACGTTAACGACCACCAGTTTTTTTGAACCGGTGCTTTTTTTATCGGTGATGGCCATTGCCATTGTGCTGAATTTAGGTACAAATTTGATCTTTGGCACCATTTCCTTTTTTACCTTTAGTACGGCGGCTATTTTGCAGCTGGCCGTTTCTATGGACTATTCGATTTTTTTGCTGGATAAATTTATTTATTATCGTCAGATCAAGGGTTTCGAGATGAAAGAGGCAATGAAAGCAGCCATTCGAGCTTCTTTGCTGTCGATTTCCGCTAGCGGGGCGACAACGGTGGTGGGTTTTATTGTGTTGATTTTCATGCGCTTTACCATTGGTTTTGATATGGGGCTGGTATTAGCCAAAGGGGTCGTATTGAGTTTGGTGACGGTGTTGGTGCTGATGCCGGCGCTGGTGCTGCGTAATTATCAGCGGGTGGAAAAATATAGCCATCGTTCTTTGATGCCCGCCTGCGATCGGGCAGGAGAAGTGATCTACCGGCTGAGGCGGCCTATTTTGATTGTGGCCATATTGGTTTGTATCCCCTGTTTTGTCGCTCAGAATATGAATTATTTTCAATATGGAGATCAGGCCATTGGCGCAGGGCCGGGGACGGCATATGATACGGATACAAAACTGATTGAAGAAAAATTTGGGAAAAGCAATATCATGCTGGCTTTGGTGCCCAATACGAATACCGTGCGGGAAAAACAACTGACAGAGACACTACAGGACCGACCCTATGTGAATTATGCCTTGTCTTTGGCAGGTACGCTACCAACGGGGGTGCCGGAGAGCTTTTTGCCGAAGGATTTGGTGGAGCAACTTCATACGAAGGAGTATGCCCGCATTTTAGTGAGCATGAATACAGAAGAAGAAAGTGATTATGCGTTCCAATGTGCCGAGGATATGGAGCAAACGGTAAAGACATATTATCCCGATGGGTATGTGCTGGGTATGACTAATTCCACCGCGGATATCAAAGAAATCTTGACGGAAGACTATGCACGGGTCAATGTATTATCCATTCTAGGTGTGCTGTTGGTGGTGCTCTGTTCTTTCCGCGCACCATTACTGCCAATTTTGGTCATTATCCCCATTGAGATGGCGATTTTTATCAATATGGCAATCCCCTATTTTATGGGAACGCCGTTAGCGTTTATGGGATACATTATTGTTAGCTGCGTGCAGCTGGGGGCCACGGTGGACTATTCGATCTTGGTCACCAATCATTATCTGGATAGCCGAAAGCGAAATCAACGGGCAGATGCGGCCAAAAAAGCAGTGGCAAAAAGTATGATCTCTATCTTAACTTCCGGATCAATCTTGACTGTGGTGGGGTATGGGCTATATATCACCTCCACACTGCAGGGCGTAGCCCAGATTGGTCATTTGGTGGGCCGGGGAGCCATTCTCAGTGTGGTCATGGTGTTGGGGGTATTGCCGGCGTTGCTGTCGGCGTTTGATCCACTGATTACCCGGCAGCAAGCATGGCTGGAACGGTGGAAAAACAGAGGTAAGGCCTGTAAAAAGGAGGGGCAATAAATGAAAACGTCTAGATGGATGCCGCTGATGTTGGCGGCAGTGTTAGGCTTGAGTCCGGCGGTGCAGGCTTTGGGGGCCGCACCGGAGCCTTCAGCAGAAGAAACGCTGTATGTCACCATGGACGCTTATGGGAAGACCACATATCAAAGTGTAGTAAAAAACTACACCCTCAATGGGGCAGAAGCGGTGACGGACTATGGGCAGTATCAAAGCATCCAAAATATGACCAACTATGTGCAGCCTCAGCAAGAGGAGGATGCCATCCGGTTTGATTTAGCAGAAGAGCCATTGGAAAACGGCAGGTTTTATTTTGAAGGCCAGCTGGCCGATGATGCAGTGGTATTGCCTTGGCAGGTGGATGTGAGTTACCGAATGAATGGAGTGGATCTGCCAGCAGAAGACTTGGCAGGCCAGCAGGGCATGGCAGAAATCACCCTTCATTTAGCGCCTCAGATGCAGACAAATTCCTATTATCGGGATAATATGATGCTTTTGGCCGCAACTATGTTGGATTTAGATGACTATCTTAGTGTGCAAGCGGAGGGGGCCCAGGTGCAGACGGTGGGCAACCAAAAGATTGTGGCTTTTTTAGCCCTGCCGGGAGAGGAACAAACATTTACCCTGCGTTTAGGCAGCGAGGAGTTTCATTTTCCAGGATTTTTCTTTCTCATGGTACCCATGACAACAACGCAAGTGGAAGACCTTGAAACGTTACGGGAAAAGAAGGAAACGGTGGAAGATTCCTTTGACGCTGTGGGCGATAGTTTAGATGTGATCTTAGATACTTTATCAGCCATGAAGGGCAGTGTGCAAACAACACAGGACGCCATTAGCGCGTTAGAAGAGGCAAGAAGCATTCTTTCAGAAGCAAAGGAGCAGACTTTTGCAGCAGGAGATGCGGCGCTAGAAGGGATGGGAGAAGCCACAGCAGCGGCAGACAGTATGCCGGAACATCTGGCAGAAGCCCAAACGGCTTTAAACCAGACCCATCAGGCCTTGCTTTCTTTCAACGATGCGTTTCAGGGGCTAAGAGAGCCAACAGAAGAACTGCGCCAGCAAATGAAAGATACGGCAGATACCATAGACAAGTTGACCTCATTGATCGATACCATAAAAGATCAGCGAAAGACACGGCAAGACCTTTTTCACCAAGCCCAGGAGGATTTAGAGGACCTGCAGGACCAACAGGACGCGCTGACTGAGGCGTTAAATGAGATGAGCAGCATGTCTGGCCGTCTGCCTTCGGGCGCTGGCTTGACAGAGATTCCCACCACTGGGGATGCACAAACAGATATAATGATTGCCATGGTCAATCGCAAGATCCAAGAAGTGAACGGATTGCTGTCTGCATTAGGCCGGGTGGGCAATGCAGCGGAAGGCGATTTGGGCTATGCTGCCAGTGTGCTCAATCAGATCCTGTTTTATGGCTATCGTCTGGCAGATGATTTGTCTGAGGCAATCACTTTGCTGGATAACTATATCACACCGCTGGAGGAACAGACGGAAGAGTTATCCGATTTGGCGGATGAGGCCCAACACATTCTCACTTCTCTGTCAGATGCCGCCCGCACACTGACAGAGGTGGTGGAAGAGACGGATCATTTGGTGGCGGCGCTGGATCAATATGAAGGAGAGGGAGAAGAAGCCATTGCCGATGGACGTGTGTTGGCGGAAGAAACCATTACCGCCATGCAAGAGACAAGATCGTATCTTTCTTCTCTCCAAGAGACGGCGAAAGCGGCCAGTGGGCCTTTAGATGACGGCACTAAGAATCTTTTCTCCGGTTTATCGGAGGCTTTGGGACAAACGGCCAATGGTTTAGAACAAACCGATACCATACAAAACGCCAAAGATACGGTGTGGGATTTGGCCAGATCCGAATGGGACCAATGGACGGGAGAAAAATCCACCCTATTGAATGTGGATGCGGAAGCAACCCCTGCCTCCTTTACATCGGAAAAAAATCATCCCTCCTCGGTGCAGGTGGTGGCCAGAACGGCAGAAATCAAGACGGAAGAGACCGAGCAGGAGACAAATGTAGATGAGACCTATCGGGCAGAGGGAAATGTTCTGACACGGTTAAAAAATGTGTTCGTCCGTATCTGGCAATGGATCAAAGGCATTTTTACAGCATAAAACAGAAAGATTTTCTTTGCATTTTGCTTGCCGGTCAGATAAAATAGAAAAAAAGGATGGGAGGGCAATGCGATGAAAGAAAGTTGGAAGCAGCTGCAAGATTGGATCAAAGAAGCAAAGCAAATGGTCTTTTTTGGTGGAGCAGGTGTCTCTACAGAAAGCGGTATCCCAGACTTTCGGGGAGAGGCCGGCATCTATCAGACCATCAGCGAATTTGGCGTGCGGCCGGAGGAGATTTTAAGCCATAGTTTCTTTTTGCGGGATCCGGAAACGTTTTACGCTTATTATAAAAAATATATGCTTTTCCCTGACGCAAAGCCAAATGCGGCTCATCTGGCTTTGGCTCGGCTGGAACAAGAAGGAAAACTGACGGCAGTGATTACCCAAAATATTGATGGCCTGCACCAAAAAGCAGGCAGCCAAAGGGTATATGAACTGCATGGTTCGGTGCGAAAAAACCATTGCCTGCGCTGTGGCAAACAGTATCCTTTAGCCTATATACAAAAGGCGGAGGGCGTACCTCGGTGCAGCTGCGGCGGCATGGTGCGGCCAGATATTGTTTTGTATGAGGAAGGGCTGGATGAGAAAGTGCTTTATGGCGCTGTCGCACAGCTGCAAAAAGCAGACCTTCTGCTGGTGGGCGGCACGAGTCTGAATGTATATCCGGCGGCAGGACTGCTGCAATACTTTGGTGGAAAGCACTTAGTGCTGATCAATCGGGATGAAACACCGATGGATGGCCAGGCTGATTTGGTACTTCATGATAAAATCGGCGAAGTTTTGGGTGCTGTGGTGGGCGTCTAAAAAAATTTAAAAAAATGAAGAAAAAGTGTTGACAAAGTAAGAACAGATTGCTATAATAGATTTCGCACTGTTGAACTTTGAAAAGTAAATAACGGTAAAACCATAACCCGAAATTCCAGACGCGAGAGCGTCAAAAAGAGAAGAAGCCAGAGAGAGATCTGTGGCAGGAGAAGATTTTAATTTGAGAGTTTGATCC
>CAJFIN010000024.1 GCA_904381335.1 Candidatus Neoanaerotignum galli
CAACGGCAATCTTTAATGCTGCATTGGCCGTCCGTTTGCCATTTCTGGTCTGCAAGAAATACAGTTTCCCATTTTCAATGGTAAATTCCATATCCTGCATGTCTTTATAATGCACTTCCAGTTTATGTGCAATATCACAAAATTGCTCATACACCTGAGGCATATCCTCTTTTAATGTGGCGATCGGCTTTGGTGTACGTACCCCGGCCACCACGTCTTCGCCCTGGGCATTGATGAGGTATTCCCCAAAAATCGCTTTTTCGCCTGTGGCCGCATTTCTAGTAAACGCCACCCCTGTACCAGAGGTATCCCCCATGTTACCAAATACCATTCTCTGTACATTCACTGCCGTTCCCCAGCTATAAGGGATATCGTTCATACGGCGATATACAAAGGCCCGAGGGTTATCCCAGGAATGGAAAACAGCTTTTACTGCTTCATATAATTGTTCCTTCGGATCTTGGGGAAATGCTTTTCCCTGGTCCTCAAAATAGATCTCTTTAAAGGCGTCAATGACTTCTTTCAAATCTTCTGCCGTCAGATCTGTATCATACCGGGCGCCTTTTTCTTCTTTGATCGCGTCCAGTTTCCGCTCGAATTTGGATTTACTTACTCCGATCACCACATCGGCAAACATCATGATAAAACGACGATAACTATCATAAGCAAACCGCTTGTTGTTGGTCACACTTGCCAGCCCTTCCACAGACTGGTCATTCAGTCCGAGGTTCAGCACTGTATCCATCATTCCTGGCATACTGGCCCTTGCACCGCTGCGCACAGAAACCAGTAAAGGATTTTGGGGATCACCCAATTTTTTCCCCGCCGTTTCTTCCAATTTTACCAGCGCTTTATCAATCTGCTCCACCATAGCCTCATTTAACTGCTTCCCATTGGCATTAAAATCGGTGCAAGCTTCTGTTGTAATAGTAAAGCCCTGGGGAATCGGCAGGCCCATAACGGTCATTTCAGCCAAATTGGCGCCTTTACCACCCAGGAGATTCCGCATGGAAGCGTTTCCTTCTTGAAATAAGTATACATATTTTTTTTCCATTGGTTTCCCCTCCGTTCCTTACGGGTTCCGAAATATTTTTACGAATTGGAACCCTTCTTTTTTATTATAGCACTTTCGCTGAAAATCCACAATTACAGTAATCCCTAATTTTTCAAGCCATTTTCGTGATTTTGACGAAAGAAAAACATTTTTCATGGTAAAATACACATTTTTGTGAAAGTTTTATTGAACAAACCAGAAATACTGTCAAAAGAAAGATTGTTTTTTGCTCTATTTTTTAGCGTAGAAAAATTCCTACGGTTTTTAGTCGTTTCCCCGCTCTGCCAAACATTCTGGCCCATGCTGACGCAAAAACCGGATTTCTTGTGCATAGCCATCTAAGTCGTTTGGGGTTTCCAAATAAAAGGGCAGCTGGCATAGGCTGGGATGACACAGCACGCCCAAAAGCCCTGCTGCACCAATTTGACCCTGACCAATTTTTTCATGGCGGTCTTTCTGACTATGACAAAGATTTTTACTGTCATTGAGGTGGATGGCTTTTAAGCGGTTTAACCCAATGATCCGGTCAAACAATGCCAGCACTTCCTCTAAATGATCCCGAATATCATACCCTCCGTCCCAGACATGGCAAGTATCTAAGCAAACGCCAACCCGATCTTCTCCAACCAAATCTAAAATGGCAGCGATCTCTTCAAAATTTCGACCTACTTCCGTGCCTTTTCCTGCCATTGTCTCCAGCAGCACTGTGGTATGGGGACCAGCAGGCAATACCTCCCGCAGCCCTTGAGCAATGAGATGAATCCCCGTCTGCACCCCTTGACCGACATGGCTGCCTGGATGAAAATTATAATAATTCCCCGGCAGCATCTCCAGCCGCTGCAAGTCATCTGCCATGGTCTGACGGGCAAATTGGCGGGTCTTTTCCTCTTTCGAGCAAAGGTTTAACGTATATGGCGCATGGGCTAGTATGACGCCAAACCCCTTTGCCTCAGCCAGAGCTTGATATGCATCAATATCTTCCTGATCCCATGCCTTCGCCTTAGACCCCCGTGGATTACGGGTAAAAAACTGAAACGTATTTGCGCCAAGACGCACCGCTTCTTCGCCCATGGCCAAAAACCCTTTGGCCACAGATAAATGACAACCAATGATTTGCATTTTTGCCTCCTTTTCTGTGTTCTCCCTCCCATGAAAAAAGCCTTTCTTTCTCTTTCTTTTTTTGATACAATTAGTCCCAAAGCCCATGCTCCAGCATGGCTTAGAAAGGATGAACACCATGACAGAAAAAATTTATACCAATCCAGATATTTATACCATCAATGTTCCTTTGCCTGATAATCCTCTGAAAAACCTCAACTGCTATGTTGTGCGGGATGGAGAAGAAACCATGATCATAGATACCGGCTTTAATCAAAAGCCCTGCTATGATGCCTTAATGGAAGGCCTGGCCGAACTGCAGGTAGATCTATCAAAAGCCATTTTGTTTCTCACCCATCTGCATAGTGACCATGTAGGTTTAGCCGGCGCCCTCTCCCCCAAAGCCACCTATATGGGCCGGGTAGACTACACCTACTTTATTGATACCATTCAAGGCACTTCCTGGGATGTGCTGGATCATCGGTTTGCAAAAGAGGGCTTTCCGAAAGAAGCCATTGCTGCTCTCCATGCCACAAACCCCGCCATTGCCTTTGCGCCCAACGAAACTTTTTCTGCCATCCCCTTAGAAGATGGAGACCCCATCCAGCTTGGCCGCTGGACCTTTCGCACTGTTTTTACCCCAGGTCATACGCCGGGTCATATGTGTCTATATTTGCCAGAAAAAGCGCTGATGTTTTTAGGCGATCATGTGCTTTTTGATATCACGCCCAACATTACTTTTTGGAATGGTATGGAAAATGCCTTAGGCCAATACCTTAATAGCCTGCAAAAGATTCGTACTTTTTCTGTCAAAACGGCCCTGCCAGCCCATCGGAAAACCGGTGATTTCTACGCCCGCATTGATGCCATCTGTCAGCACCATCAGCTTCGGCTGGCAGAAGCCTTGCGCATTGTCCAAACCCATCCCAAATCCAATGCCTATGATATTGCCGGCCATATGCAGTGGTCTATGCGGGGACGGGATTGGGACCATTTCCCCATGCATCAAAAATGGTTTGCCGTTGGGGAAGCCATTGCCCATTTGGAATATCTTATGGCGCAAGGTAAGATCCGCCGATTTGAAAATGAATCTGGGATGTCCTGCTATATCTAACCAAAGCCATCCCTTTCTTTGTAGTACCCCAGCCATAGTACTTTATATCTATTTTTCTTTACCCCTATCTTTCTTTGCTGTTCCCACTTTTTTGAGGCGGGAACAGCAAAGATGCCTGCTTGCCTGTATTTTCTTTTCTCCTTTTCCCATCGATGTACCTCATTGTTTTTCCCATCGATAAATCTAGTATTTTCTGGAAATCACGAATTACCAGATCACTGGCATTTCTTTCTGATACATGCCATCTCCCTCTTGAATATCATACAGATCCCGAAATGCCTGCTGGGCAGAAAGCACTGCATTAACACGTATCTTTGATGGCGCATGAACATCAAGTGCAATGTTCATCACCAGATATTCCTCCCTCTCTTTTGAAGCCCAAAACCGAGCGTACGCCTCATATACTTCCGCTAAGTCATATCCTTCCTCTTGTGCAATTTCTGTAATACAAGCCATCCCACCTAGATTGGCAATATTTTCCCCTAGTGTCAGTCTTCCATCTACTTGTTGGCCATGGATTTCCATACCATCATAATAGGCAACGACTTTTTCCTCCCGCGCTTGAAATTTCTCTAAATCCTCTTGTAACCACCAATTTCTCAAATTTCCGTTTTCATCAAATTGGGCGCCAGTACTATCAAAAGCATGGGTAATCTCATGACCAATGACCATTCCAATACTGCCCAGATTCTCTTCCTCAGAAGCATCCAAATCATAAATCGGTTCTTGCAAAATACCTGCTAAAATGTTGATGCTATTCGTCTGTGGATCATAATATGCATTAACCGTTTGTGGCGTATCTATCCATTTTGTTCGATCCACTGGCTCTTTTCTATGCTCAAACATAGTTTCTGTAACAACTTTCAGCAGCTCCAAATAATTATCCACATATAAGCCATCTTCTTCCGGACCATGTAACACCAACTCATATTGGTCTTGGGGCCAAACATCTGGATGACCAATTCGGATGATTAAATGATCCAATTTATTTTTTGCTTCTCTCTTCGTTTGCTCACTCATCCAATCCAATGCATCTATTCTTCGTTCAAAAACATCCACAATTTGCGCTACTATCTTAGAAACTTCTTCTGTCGTTTGTTCAGAATAATATGCCTGGCAATATAGTCTACCACACTCAAATCCCAGATCCGTTTCCACACTATCCAGCAGCGCCTCCTCCCAGGGTACCTTTTCTTCGCTACCAGAAGCTGCAAGCACATAATCCGTATATGCATGATAGCTATCCATATCTATATACCTACAAAAATCCCTATGTGTACAAAGTTTAACATATGCTTTGAGTAAAGAAAGATTATCCTCTGTCAGCATAGCTCCCATCTGCTTTGCCACTTCCACATCTTGGATCACAATAGGTTCCCCTTCTTCTATGCCATAAATTTCTTCCATCTGCGCTCCCTGAATCCTTCCTTCAAACAACGCTTCTACCTCTGGCACTGTATAAACATTATAAATTTTTTCCGGCGCATATAAATCTTCCTGTGACAGACTCTTTTCTGCCAGTTTCTTCATCCATACCACTATATTCTCAGAAACATTCTCGGCTTGCTCGGATGTATACCCTTCAATCAAGCATAGTTGGTACAAAAATTCTTCATAAGCCTGGACAATTTTTTGATTTTCTTTCTCTGAAGAAAACCAAATTTCTTTTGGCAGCCCCATATCTCCTACCGATGCATAAAGTACTTTTTTATTCGAATCAATTAAATCCGTACCAACCGTCAAGCCAAAAATGGAATAAAATCCATAGCCTCTACTAAATTGCATACTTATATCGACCAGTTCATCTACACTATCTGCCCGATTCACCTGAGAAAAATAGTCTGAAAGGACCTTCCCAAATCCATTCTCATTTCTAGCCTGCTGATCCATTCCAGTGAAATATAGCGCACGGATATTCCTTTCATCACTTCCGCGTTCCAAGTCTGTCTGTTTGGACAAATCGTTAATGAGTGCTGCCATACGCACACGAATTGTTTCTTCCGCAATGGTAAAATTATTTTTTACACTCTCATCTGGATCCAGCTTCCATTGAGAAAGCAACTCTCCATTGACTGCTTCATAATAATCGTCTTTTTCTAAAGCCACCGCTTCTTCTGTCTCATTCTTATCTAACGCTGTTTCCACAGCAGTATCTGACTTTTCGAATGCCTCTGTATCTACGTTCTTTGCAGAACTACATCCACTAAGCACAAGGATGAAAACTATTACTATATGAAACAACGTTATCCCCTTTTTACCTGATAACCCCCATTTTATTTTCACAAAAATCTAACTCCTTTCTATTGAGACTGAAAGTCCTTTCATCTTTGTCCTTTGTAACTTAAAGTTTTAGATAAAAAAAGAGCAGATCGAACGAAACTACCTGCTCTCTTTTATAATTAGTAAACTTCTTACTCTTTAATTTTGATTGCTTCTGGCCCGGTTCATAAAATCCAAAATCATATCCACTGCGCCATCAATGCCCACTTTCGCGCTATTGATGCAAAGATCATAGGTATCTGCCTGACCCCATTTCTTGCCAGAATAAAAGTTATAGTAGCTGGCACGGCCTTTATCTGTTTTTAAAATAATATCTTTTGCTTTATTGGGGTCCAGATTATATGTCGCAATGCCCCGGCGCACTCGAAAATCAATATCTGCATGGATAAATACGTTAATCAGATGCGGATGTCCTTCCAGCGCATAATCAGCACACCGGCCTAAGATGACACAGCTTGATTTTTTGGCCAGATCTTTAATTGCATCAAACTGCGCCAAAAACAGCTTATGATTCATGGGTGTACCACCCCCATAGCCGCCCATCACTAAGGAATAAAGGAAACTATTGGTCGGTTTTTCATCATGGGCTTCAAACATCTCTTCACAAATGCCGCTCTGTTTTGCCGCAGCCGTTAAGAGTTCTTTGTCATAAAACGGCACTTCCAGCCGAGCCGCCAATTTTTGGCCAATTTCTTTGCCGCCGCTGCCGTATTGCCGTCCAATAGTGATATAGAATTTATCCATATCCATTACCCCCTTCCAAATCTATGTTTCTACTATGTGAGGCATGGCAAATAATACTGCGCCTCTTCCTATCTTAACTGTGCATTTATTATATCATACTCGGCGTTGATTTTCTACACATTTTTCCAGTGAATTTTTCACAATAAACGCCTCAGGTTCTTCCAGCCATTCATCCATCAGCCCCAGATAAATGGCCCAAGCGATTTTATGCTGATATGTTTCTTCCGTCAGCGCCTGGGATTCATCCGGATTGCTCAAAAACCCACATTCCACTAAAATGGCGCACTGCTCCATATCCTTTAATACAAAATAGCTGTCATTAGCCTTCGCCTGACGATGGTTTTGGGGATTAACTTGTTCCACAAGGCGCTGCTGCACTTTTTCTGCTAACGCCTGGCTTTTTTCTTGACCCGAGGGATAGAAAACCTGCGCACCAAAAACCTCTGGAGAGGGATAAGCGTTTTGATGGATACTGATAAAGATATCCGCTTGTTTTCCCATATCCCGCCGGGCGGATAAGTCGTCCTTTTTTCCCTCTGCCAGCGCCTGATCTTCCTGCCGGGTAAACCGAACTTCAAATCCTGCCGTTTGCAGATACAATGCCAATGTTTTTGCAATGCGTAGATTCAGATCCTTTTCTGCCAAGTCTCCCTCCACTTTTCCCGGGTCCCAGCCGCCGTGGCCAGGATCCAGCACCACCACCGTTTCTTCTACCGGCGACCAGGCCGTTCGGACGCTTTCACCCACTAACACCACCACAATCATTAAAAATACTGCTGCCCCAGCTGCTTTTAAGCCTCTCATTTTGTTCCATCCTTTTCCCCTTTGCTTTGTTTTATGCACACTAGGGCAAAAAGATACGCCCCAGCCAGAAAGCCGGGGCGCTGTGAAAAAATACCCTTATTTTTTTAAGCCCATTTTTTCTTCTCGAAAAATACGCTCATCCATCATCTTTACTTCATCTATTTTCGGGGTAAACTCCATCTGTTCCAGCACCTGGGTCTGGATATCCATGCCCGGAGCCACTTCTGTCAGATAGAGACCGTCCGTCTTTAGCTCAAAGACCGCTCGTTCTGTGATATATAGCACCCGCTGGCCCTTTTTTGCTGCATAGGGACCGCTAAAAGTGATCTGCTCCACCTTGGGCACAAACTTTTTCGCACTTCCTTCCTGTACAATATGTAAAGCGCCATCTCCTGTGGCAATTTGCAGTCCGCCAGCGGTAAAGGTTCCGCAGAAAATGACAGTACGAGCATTTTGGGTAATATTGATAAAGCCGCCACAGCCGGCCAGGCGTCCGCCAAACTTGCTGACATTGATATTCCCTTGTTGATCCGCCTCAGCCAAACCTAAAAAGGCCAAATCCAACCCGCCGCCATCATAGAAATCAAACTGGCTATGCTGATCCAAAATACACTCCGCATTGATGCTGCCGCCAAACCGGCTGCCGCCTTGGGGCACGCCGCCAATGGGGCCTGCCTCCACAGTCAGCACCATCTCATCGCCAATGCCTTCTTCATTAGCCACCAGCGAGATCTGCTCTGGTATGCCAATGCCAAGATTCACTACGGCCCCCTCAGTTAATTCCATAGCGGCTCGGCGGCCAATGATTTTTTTTGCACTTAACGGCGCCGGCGCAATATCTGCTACCGGAATCCGTACTGCTCCCGTCATAGCAGGCTCAAACGTTTGGCCCAGACACTGTTCATGATCTTGAGGTGCTGCCACCACAATGCCATCCACATAAATACGGGGAATTTGCACCAATCTAGGGTCCAGGGTGCCTGTCTGCACAATTTTTTCCACTTGTACAATGACAATGCCGCCATTATTATGCGTTGCTTGGGCTGCCGCAGTAATCTCCCAGGTGCCCACTTCCCGTTCCATAGTCACATTCCCTGCTGCATCTGCATAGGAGCCTCGCAAAAAGCAAATATCGATGGGAATGGTGCGGTAAAAAAGTTCTTCTTTCCCATCCACTTCCACCAATCGCACCAAATCCTCTGTGGTGCGGTCGTTTAGCTTGCCTCCCTCTACCCGGGGGTCCACAAACGTCCCCAGGCCCACATGGGTCAAAAGTCCTGGCCGGCCTCCGGCCGTATCCCGCAATAGCTGGCTAAGGGTACCCTGGGGCAAGTTATACCCTTCCACCTGGCCATCTAAAATCATTGCACCTAATTTCGGAATCATATTATAATGACCACCAATCACCCGGCGCACCATGCCGGCATGGGCAAAATGATCCGACTGGCTGCCATCTCGGTTGCCTTGGCCTGCGGCAAAATAGATGCACAGATCCTTTGGCTGGCCCGTTTGCAAAAATCGCTGTTCCAATGCTTTATTAAGGGCTTCCGGTGCACCGCTGCCCACGAAGCCGCCAATAAATAAAGTATCGTTTGACTGAACAAGTGCTGCGGCTTCTTCTGCCGTCCAAACTGGTTTTATTTTCATTTCTATACCCCTTTTATTTTCCACAAAATCTTGGCTGTCTTTTTTCCAAAAAAGCTTGCACGCCTTCTGTTTTATCCTTGGTTGAAAAAAGAAGTCCATTGAGATCCCGTTCCAACTCCAACCCTTGGGATAAGTCCATTTCTATTCCTCGGCAAATGGCCGTTTTACAGGCGGAAATGGCTAATGGCGCTTTTGATAGAATCTGAGCCATCATTTCCTTAGCCGCTGGCATCAAGGCCTCCGGCGCCACCACACGGTTGACCAGCCCAATGCGCATTGCTTCTTCTGCCTCCACATGCCGCCCGGTATAAATCAGCTCTCTGGCAATGCCCATTCCCACCAATCGAGGCAGGCGTTGGGTACCGCCAAAGCAAGGCATAATTCCCAATGATACCTCCGGTTGGCCAAAAACGGCCTTCGTTGACGCAATACGAATATCGCAAGCCATCGCCAACTCACAGCCCCCGCCTAAGGCATAGCCATTAATCGCAGCAATCACTGGTTTTTCCAGCGTTTCTATCTGGCCAAAGGCCTCCTGCGCCACCCGGGACAGCTCCCGCGCCTGCATAGCATCTAAAGATAAAAACCCACTGATTTCTGCCCCAGCTGCAAAAAATTTTTCCCCCTCGGCCGTCACGATCACACCTTTTACCCCATCGTCCTGTGCTGCCCGGGTAAAAGCTTCTCCAATCTCCAGCAACATCTGCCGATTCAGCGCGTTTGCCTTCGGCCGGCACAGCGTTATTACAGCCACGTCCTCTTCTTGCTGGATTTGTAAGTACTGATACATTCCTTCTGTCATGCGCATACTTTTGCCTCCTCCCAGCCCCATTGGCGGGCATTCCGTTGTCCTGCAGTTTCATGATGCCAAATCGTACTTTTATAGAAAACAGCGGGATACACCCACTGGTTTTCCCATCTAATCGCTCCTGTCAAAAGGGATTTTCTTTATTTTACTCTATCTTCTGCCCACTTGTAAAGAACATGACAATAACAAAAACCGCCTGCCTCAGGGCAAACGGTTTTTCTCTTTCTTCCATTTTAATATCCACTTAAAAATACATCGCTGTATACCCCATCCACACCCATGGACTCATAAATTTGGGCCTCCACTTCACTATTGACAGTATGAGTATACAAACGAACGCCAGCTGCCTTCAGCCGTCCGATATAATCCGGCACTGCTAATTCCGAAGAAAAGGTAATGGCATACAACGGATGGGTTTTGGCAAAGGCTACGATGGCCTCTGTATCTGTTTTTTCACTATAAGTCAGGGCATACAGGGTATAGATAATATTTTGATATCCCATCAGCTGCACCGGCCAATATTCCTCTTCTGCATAGATTTGGGGCATGATCTGCGGCATAATATAGGAATAATTCTGCTTGATATAATAAAGGCCGTCCACATTCCGGTCCTTAATATCAGTAATGATATAAACCGATGGATGCGCCTGAAGCCACTTTGCCAGGCTATCTAAAGTAATGGGGGTATACTTGCCTTCAATGCGCAGATTTTGAAACTCCGCATAGCTGACCTGGCCATGGAAACCATAGGATGGGCCAAAGTAATTTTTCTGCCAGTCATGCACCCCCACCAGGTGTCCATCGCTGGTGAAATTAAAATCTAACTCAATATAGCGGTAGCCATTATAATAACAGTTGTTCAGAGCCTCCATACTATTCGTGCCGGCAATACCATCAATCTCTCCCGCTGCATGGATGATATTCGGCGTATCTCCTGCCGCCAAAACCGGTGTGCTCAAAGCCATGGTCAGCAGCACCAGACAGGCTCCCCGCAGGATCTTACGAAAAAAATGTCCCTTCATGATCTTTCTCCTTTCCCGAGGCTCTGCCCCGTCCCATAAATTATAACTGAAACCGGCGTTTTGCCGGAGGATGTACTTGGGTTTTTCCATATTCTAGCAGCATTGCTGTACTCAACCCCTGCCCCTTACTCGATAGAGCGATCAGCGCAGGTAAATGGCGCTTTGGCAAAAGTTTTTCTTCACACAATAAAGAGAGCCGCTCCATATCCTCTTTTTCAATGGCCTGCCGGGCTGTTTCCAGGGCATAACGCTTTATATAGGCCCGATACTGTGCCTGAGCCTCATCGCTTAGCCCTTCCCGAAACCGCAGCCGCCAACAAGCCACCGTGATTTTCTGTTGTTTGGTACGCCAGGCGGGAAACATTTCATCATATTGCTGCCAGGTAAAAATCCCCTGCTGCATCTGGCAAATCAATTTTCGCCCCCGCGGCGTAAAAGGCACCCAGACATACGGCATCTTTGTGCCCCGCCAGAGATAGCGAATCCCCAAAAGGGCTCGACATTCATAAAATGGTTTCGCCGTAAGGTGCTCAACCGTATCCGGCAGCGTCACTGCCCGCAAAGCGCCGCACATTTCAAACGCTCGATCTTCGATTTTCGTTACTCCCGGTCCAAAAGAGATCTCCTCTGTATCTAAACAGGCACTAAAGGCTCCCCGCCCAATTTCTTCTATGCCAGGAGCAAAGGAAAAGGACCTTATCTTCCGGCAGCGGCTAAAGGCAAATGCACCGATCCGCCGCAAAGATGGCGGAAAATCCAAACGGGTCAATGCACGGCATTTCCCAAAAAGCCAGTCGCTGATCTGCGTCAGATACGCAGGCAAATGGACACTCATCAGTTCCATACAGCCTAAAAATGCCCCCTCACCGATTTCCTGCACCGTATCAGGCAAATCCACTTCTGCCAAAGCCCGACATTCCCGAAACGCCCAGCTGCCAATCCGCTGCAGCCCAGACGAAAACCGCACCTGGCGCAAAGCGCCGCAGGCCTCAAATGCTTGGCTGCCTATCTCGCATAAGCTTTCTGGCAAACATACTTCTTCTAACGCGCTGCATACCGAAAAGGCGCTGCGGCCCACCAGGACAAAGCCTTCTGCAATTTCCACTTTCTCCAGCGCAGAACAAAAGGAAAAAGCACTTTCCCCAATCTGCCGCTTTTCTCCGCCGGCGCAAAACGTTACTTTTTTTAGGCCGCCGCACCAGGAGAATGCTTTTTCTCCCACCAAACGGCAGGCGGCAGGAAGAACGACCTCTTCCAGCTTGCCACAGCCCAGAAAAGCGCTGTCGCCAATTTCCTCCAGGCTTTCTGGCAAAACCAATTTTTTTAAATTTTCACAGCGATAAAACGCCTTCGTTTCAATGACTCGGATGCCCTCACCTAGGACCACTTCTTCCAATTTGCTCTGTCCTGCGAAAGCTTCCGCGCCAATCCATTCCGCTTGATGATCTGCCCATTGCAGTACCGGCCCTATTTTCTCCTCTGGCAAGCCGATCACCCGGCGGTCTTTAATTGTCACCTTCATGGCTCTTCATTCTTTCTTTCCCCTAGGGGTTTATTCTTCCTTCATGCCTTCTAAAACACTCAGATCCTGTTCAATCTGTTTTCCTCGTTCGGAAAAGAGCAATGCTTTATTATTTTCATAATACTGATCTGAGCCATACTTGGCAATAAATTGGGCACAGATTGGATTTGCCGTCATCTCCGTCACTAAAAGGAGCATCTCCTGGCCCTGGCCAAATACCTCCTGTACAAAGCAAAACATCTGCTCCAGCTCCGCTTTGGTAGATGAAGTTTTCTGGTCCAGCACTTTCACGGTTTTATCAAACTCTTTTTTCACCAAAGCAAAGGCCTTTTTGTTTTCGATCATTCCTTTCTGCTCCACCAATAGCTGGTCCGTCTCCAAAACGGAAATCACCCGGCGGGCTTGATAGGCAGCCGCTGGAGAAAAGAGTCCCTTTTCTTTCTGCAGATGATACTGCTTTTTCTTTTCTTCCAACTGTTTGGCCAAAATTTCCGTTAGCGCCGGCGCCTGTGCCGCCAAAGCTTCTTCTTTTACTTCTTTCAAGCAGGAAAACAATGCCTCTGTAAAATTCTCGGCTTGCAATGTTTCTTTCATATGCCCTGAAACCGTATTGGTCAGCAGCCCTAGCAGCGCCACCCGTTCATCAAACCGGGCGTCCTTTGCCCGCTGTATTACCGTTTTAGACGCCTTACCCTGCAGAATATCCGGCACCTTATAGTCCGAACGGTATTTCTGATATAACCGATAATATAAACTAAATTCCTTGGCCACTGCATCATGTTGAAGATACTGACGGCAAAGGGCCTCATCCACAGGTTCGTTCATCTCTTCATATAGCTCGATCATCTGGGAAAGATCTTCCCAGCCTCGAGCTGTCACAAAGGCCTTGCCATCCACTGTACTTTCTACCAAATAAAAATGGTCTGCCTTGATTTCCAAATAAGTAATCACTGCGGGATGAATTCCCTTTGCTTTGGCATATGCCTTCCATACCTCTAACTCTGGTTCCACTTCCATTTTTTTCAGCCGGTCCAGTGTGGCCACATCAAACTCCCGTACGGACTTATTATATTGCGGCGGATTGCCTGCCGTGACAATCACCCACCCCGCAGGAATCGGATGGTTCCCAAAGGTTTTATACTGCAAAAATTGCAGCATGGCCGGCGAAAGGGTTTCTGACACACAGTTAATTTCATCCAAAAACAAAATTCCTTCCCTGCGTCCCGTTTCTTCCATATATTCATAAACAGAGGAAATAATTTCACTCATGGTATATTCGCTGACACTATACTGCCGCCCATCATATTGTTTTTGCTCGATATAGGGCAGCCCGATGGCACTCTGGCGGGTATGGTGGGTCATGGAATAGCTGACTAACCCCAGCTCCATCTCCTGGGCAATTTGCTGCATAATGGCCGTCTTGCCAATTCCCGGCGCGCCAATGAGAAAAATAGGCCGCTGGCGCACGGTTTCCACCCGGTATTCTCCGAATTCATCTTTTGAAAGGTAGGCCCTGATCGTACGTTTGACCTCCTGTTTTGCCTGTTCAATATTCATTTTAGATCCTCCGCAAGTTGATTTTCTTCTAAAACTAATTTCATGGCCCAAGGCGGCGCCGCAGGCCGTTCCGGGTCATAGCCCAGATAAATAAAGGCGGCGTCAAAAGAAGGCGGTTTTTGTGGATAACGCCCATATCCATCGGTAAAATAGATCAGCCCTTTAAAATGATGAAACTCTTTTTCCTCAATCCAATGTTCCACCAGATCAAAGACAGGGCGAAAATCCGTGCCGCCAAACCCCTTCATCTGCAATGACCGCAGATATTTGTCAAACTCCTCTTGGCTGGTGATATGGGCCACATCCTGTATTTGGTCATCGCAAAGGATAATCTTCAGATCCATCTTAGAAAAAAACGTCTCCTCCATATGCAAAATGGAATATGTTTTATCCAAAAACCGCTGCACCAATTCACCTTTGACACTGCCGGAGGTATCAATGGCAATCACAAACTCTGCAATTTTTTGAATGTCCTGATATTCTAACGGCTCCACCAAAGGCATATTGCCATAGTGGGTCAAGCCATAAGTATAATAAATATAATCAAATTCATCGTCATTGATCTTTAAATCCTCTCCCCGGACGGCAAACTTCCGAAGGAACTGACGATAATCATATTTATCCCGGGTCAGGCTTTTTAGGTTTTGGGTCAGGATATCGCTTTTCTGCTTTTCTTTGGAGAGTGTGTCCAAGTCCACATCCATCATTTGGGCAATCTCTTCCCACTCTTTTTTCAGTGCCTTGGTCTGCGTATTTGCCTGGGGCTCTTGGGCAGACGAGGATTCTTCCGGCCACCAAAGCAAGTGCCGGTCAAGCACAAAACTCTGCCGCAGCCGTTCTAAATCCGGCGTTTGATACGCCTGCTCCTGCAAATAGGCATAAATTTTTTCCGCCGTAAGCGGCCGCACCTTTTCTGAAAGCATCCGCAGCAAAAAAGCAGCATGGGGCGTTTGCTCCGTCTGCATATCCCCTTCCTCCAGCTGCTGGATCACTGCTTCCACAGCAATATCTGCTGCCGTATCCCAAGCCAGCTGATTGCATCTTACATCCACAAAGGGATGCTGAAAAATACAGTGCAGCACCGTATGCAAATAGGCCCTTCGCAGCACTGCCGGTGATGCGCGATAGGTTTCAATGACCCAGGATGGTGCATAATAGATTTTCTGTCCGTCTGTGGCCAGATCAAAGACCATGTCATCACTTTGCATCTTCAGCCGTCCGATGGCCGTACCCAAAAATGGCAATGACAGCAGCAAGCGCCCTCGTACCATTTCCAAGATCTCCCGGGAAATTTGGTCCATTTTTTGTTTGATCTGTGGGATTCGATCGGCCTGCATGCCGTTTCCTCCTTTTCTTCGCTGTTTTTTTCCATATTATTTTTATTATAACACAAAATATCCACCTCCGCTCGTACCAACCATTACAATTTAATGACAAAAAAATTAGCCCCGCCGATCTTCCTTTTGACAAAATCTTCTCAGGATGGTACCCTAATACTATTATCAACCGATGGATACACCGGATCTTTAGGAGGCTTCCGATGGGAATGACAATCAAAAAATTGATTCTCTTTATCGGCGTTTTGGGCACATCCCTTTCCGCCGTTTTTGTCCATTTGTCCGCCATGCCCCAGTTCGCCTTGGTACTGTATCGGACAGGATTTGCCACTTTGCTGCTACTGCCGGCATTTTGGAAACATCACAAAGAATTATCCGCCGCCAACCCCAAACTATTACTACTATCCATGCTCAGTGGTATGTTTTTGGCCCTGCATTTTGCCGCTTATTTCACCAGCCTGCGCTATACCAGCGTTTCTGCCGCCACTGTGCTGGTGGACACCGAAGTATTCTTTGTGGCCGGTTTTTTATGGGTCTTTCTCCATCGGGGGCAACCCCGGCGGGCCCTATGGGGGATCTTGCTGGCTTTTGTAGGCAGCATTGTCATTGGTCTGGGAGATCAGGCCAATGGCACCAATCCTTTTTTTGGCAATACCATGGCCCTGCTGGGTGCCGCAGCCATGAGTGGTTATACCCTACTTGGCATGGTTTGCCGAAAAACCATCTCCACCACTGTTTATACTTTCTTTGTCTATTTTTCCTGCGCCCTATGCGCCTTGTTGATGACCCTGGCCAGCGGCCTGCCCCTGGCAGGTTATGACAGCCAAAGTGTGCTTGCCGCCTTAGCACTTGCCGTTTTTTCCACCATTTTAGGCCACAGCATCTATTCCTGGGCTCTGCGGTATTTTAATCCTGCCTATGTTTCCACAGTCAAACTGGCAGAGCCCATTTTTTCTACGACAGCTTTTTTCCTGCTCTTTGGTCAGATTCCCACCCTAGCTGCTGTTGTCGGCGGATGCCTGGTACTGTTGGGCATTGGTATCTTCACCCTGGTGAAAGAAACCAATGTCTAATCTATGAAAGGAGGTCTCTTATGTTTCGCCACCCCAAAATTCACCACCAGATGTCCGATTCCTATTTCCTATGCCTGCTGCTGATGCTCACTGGCGGATTTATTGATTGCTATACCTACCTCTGCCGGGGCCAAGTATTCAGTTTCGCCCAGACAGCCAATATGCTTTTGGCCGGGATGGCTGTGGCCCAAGGCCACTGGGCCGAAGTGGCCCGATATGTGGTCAGCTTTGTAGCTTTTGGCTGTGGCATTATGGCTGCTGAAGCCATCCGATGTGCCTTTCGCTCTGCTCCAGGTTTGCACTGGCGGCAAAAAATCGTTTTGATTAATGGAGTGCTTTTGTTTGTGGTAGGGTGCCTACCTGGACAGGAGTTTGATGTACTGGCCACCACGGCCACATCTTTCATTTCTGCTATGCAAATGCAAAGCTTCCGCAAATTTCGCGGCAATTCTTTCGTCTCCACCATGTGTACCGGTAATTTTCGTACAGCCACCGAACATTTATTTTATGCCTTTCGGGAACACAAGGCAGACCGGCGAAAAAAAGCCGCTCAATACTATGCCTTGCTATTGTTTTTCATTTTGGGCGCCACACTAAGCTATTTTGTCTCCTCCTGGTTCGGTTCCCGTTCCATTTGGTTTGGATGTCTATTATTTGTGGTGATGTTTGTGCTGATGATGGCAGAGCCAGAAGAAATGATAGAAGAAAAATAATCCGAAAACCGGCGGTAAAATTCATTTCCCTTCCGCCATGAAAATCAACGCGGATTGCCCTGGCAAAACTGAACCCATGCCCGCACCAATGGCTCTTTTTCTTTCGTCACTTGCGTATTTGATAGAAAAATTGACCATCAGGTGCTTCAAAATACCCCTGTCCCTCTGCCAGGGAGATAGGATGATTTTTCTTTTTCATTAACCAGCAGAGGGCCTGCCAAAAAGAATGGTTATGGCCATCACTCTGCAAGCGTGAACAGCAACCATAGATCGAATCTGCCTGAAAAGTATCCTAAAGAAACGATAGGCAAAGGCATTGGAAAAACACCTTTGCCTTTACCTTTTGCTTCTTCCTTTTGCCATTGACCACACAAAAACACACCGGCTCTTTTGTCCTTTGCCGGTGTGTTTTTGTATGCCAATCATCTCATCTATCCTCAGTGCAAAAAAGCCCCCATAAGGGGGCAAAATTCAATGGGATTGACCATGGATTCGTTTGAGGAAACTTCTGGTTTCTGCCACCACAACGCCATTTAGAGCGAACAGGGCCACCAGATTGGGGAAAGCCATAGCACCATTAAAGATATCCGCAATGGTCCATACCGCTTCCACCGTCATATAAGGGCCGATAAAAATGGCCAGAATAAAGATCCAGCGGAAAATGGGCACCCCTTTCCGGCTGCCGCCGCAAAGATATTCTAAGCAGCGCTCGGAGTAATAATCCCAGCCCAAAATTGTAGTAAAAGCAAAAAACACCAAACAGATCATCAAAATGGCTGCCGAAATGGTACTGCTAAAAGGCAGCCCATTTTGGAAGGCATAGGTGGTTACTTCTACCCCTTCCAGGCCTTCCACCTGCCATGCGCCAGTAATCACAATCGAAAGACCGGTCATGGTACAAATAATAATGGTATCGATAAACGTACCCGTCATGGACACCAGCCCTTGCCGGACAGGCTCTTTCGTTTTGGCTGCTGCTGCTGCAATAGGCGCAGAACCAAGACCAGATTCATTGGAGAAAATACCGCGGGCCACACCTTTTTGCATAGCCACTGTCATACTGCCCACTAAACCGCCGGTCACCGCCCGGGGATTAAAAGCGCCATAAACCACCGTGGCAATGGCATTAGGGATTTCTGTCACATGGCACAGCAGCAAAATCAAACAGGTTACCACATACAAAATCGCCATAAACGGCACCACAATTTGGGAAACGCTGGCAATCCGCTGAATTCCGCCGATCACCACCAAGGCGGCGCATACCGTCACCACTAACCCTGCAATGACCACAAACCAGGAATACTCCCGACCAAATAGTGTTACGGCATATGCCTGATTGGGATCAAAGAAATTCTGTACTGCCGAAGAGATACCATTTACCTGAGTAAACGTACCGATGCCCATCAGTCCCACGCATACACCAAAAAAGGCAAAGATTTTCGCCAACCATTTCCAATTCTTGCCCATGCCCCGTTCAATATAATAGAAAGGGCCGCCCAGTGCATGGTTATCCTTGTCCACCACACGGTATTTCACTGCCAATACGCCTTCTGCAAACTTTGTGGCCATACCCAAAAAAGCCGCCACAATCATCCAAAACAGCGCCCCTGGGCCGCCAGCACAAACGGCTGTTGCCACACCTACGATATTCCCTGTGCCAATCGTGGCAGAAAGGGCCGTACACAGCGCGCCAAAGGAGCTAACTTCTCCCTCGCCCTCTTCTTCGTTTTTCACCATATACTTTAGGGCTTTACCCAAATGGCGCACTTGGAGCAGATGCAGCCGAGCCGTCAGCAGCAACCCCACTGCCATAATCAAAATGATCAGCGGCAAGCCCCAAACATAGTCATTGACCGTCAGTAAAAATTGATTGAATGATTCCAACATACCCGTTCCATCCTCCTTTTCGTTCCTCCCCTGGGTATATGGGGATTACATGAAAAAAGCCGCTTTTTCGCGGCTTCCGGAGATAGACAAAGAAATTTCCTCTGTCCTTTTGCCTGAGAGATTAGAGCATTATGCTCCGTACACCTTCGGCGTCCGCTGTGTGTCTGCGGAACTCTCCAGAGTGCCATGGCCATTGTTTCCACCTGAGAAAATCATATGACCTCAACATGACTACACGATTATAGCACAGCCCTTATCCCATTTCAACAAAAAGTTTGGAAAATTTTAAAAAAACTGCTTTTCTCCCTTTTTTGTCAGGGATAAGCTTCGCTTGTCTGGCTGCAAAAAAACTTCTTTCGTTTCCTTCCTATGGCCGCGGTAAAACCGCCTGCGCCGCCACAATCTTTCTTCTCTTTGACATTGTATCCCATGGAACACCTTTTTCCCTCTATATCTTTCCTCTTGGATTCTCTCTTTTTCCCTAACAAACGGACACAAATTCCTCCCACAGCGTCATCCGTCACCTTGGGACAGGGCTTTTTGCCACTGCCGTTTCGTTTCAACGGCAGAGCAAATTACTCCTCCTCCCACTTGGCAACATCCTACTGATCGGCAACAAAAAAGCCCAAACCATCGTTTGAGCTTTTTTACTACCTTATTGATCTTCTGGCTTTAGATAAGCCTGAATCAGAGCCTGTGTTCCTAGATCGCCCATGCCTTCTTGCTGCAGAGCGTCATATTCGTCATACACCTGCCGCAGCACCGGCAAATCCAAGCCCTGGGCTTTTCCTTCCGCCAAAGCAATTTTCATATCTTTAAGAAAATGTTTGATATAAAATCCAGGCGCGTTATCTCCTGACACCATTTTCGGCCCATTGTGGCTCATCTGCCAACTGCCTGCCGCACCGCCAGAAATGGCTGCTAACATACGCTTTACATCTAGCCCCATTGTTTGGCCATAGGCAATAGCTTCTGCTACGCCGCTAACAGCGCCCGCAATAGCAATCTGGTTTGCCATTTTCACATGCTGGCCCGCACCCGGGCCGCCTACCAGCAGCACAGAAGTACCCATGCAGTCAAAAATATCCTTCACAGCCGCAAAATCCTCATCTCGACCGCCGACCATAATAGACAGCGTTGCATTTTTTGCCCCTGTATCCCCGCCGGACACTGGTGCATCTAACACTCGCATACCTCGCTGGGCTCCCTCTTTTGCCAGACGTTGGGCAAGAGAAGGGCTGGTGGTTGTCATATCAATCAGATAGGCCCCTGCCTTGGCGCCGGAAAAAATACCTTCCGCCCCCAAATAGACCTCTTCCACATCCTTAGGAAAGCCCACCATCGTAATAACCACATCCTGCCCGGCGGCACAGGCTTTAGGAGAATCTGCCCAGTGGGCTCCATCAGCTATCAAAGATAACGCCTTCTCCTTCGTTCTGTTATACACAGTTAGCGTATGTCCTGCCGCCTGCAAATGATGGGCCATCGCTTCTCCCATGACGCCAGTGCCAATAAAGCCGATCCGTTTTGTCATTTTGACCGCCTCCCTGGGTATTGGTCAAGATTGCGCCTGTTTAGCCCGTGCTTCAAAGAGGGCCGATACTTCCCGCAGGCTCTTCTCCGTCCCAATGTCATAACATTCTTCTTCAAACACATAGGCATAGACATCCCGATGCTGATAGAGCCATTCCACAAAATATCCCGGTGCATCCGGTTTATTGCCCTCTGCAATATACTGATGGAATAACGGCAGCGTATCTCGCCGGTACAGATAAGTGGCAAACACTGCCAAATTACTCTTTGGCTCTGCCGGCTTTTCTTCCAGACCGATGATCTTACCCGATGCATCCAGCTGGGCCACACCAAAAGACTTCAAGGCCTCCCTATCCTCATAGGCTTTCACGCAAACGCAGTCCTTGCCCATCTCCTGGAAATAATGGTAGCAATCCAGCAAAGAAAACGTAAACAGATTATCCCCAGCAATCACCAATAGGTCATCATCAATCTGTTGTTTTTCGATCACAAACAGGATATCCCCAATGGCACCCCGGCGGGTTTCTTCTGACGTGGTTCCATCATCCAACACCGTAATGGGTTTGCTGGACTGCACTGTTTTTGCCCATGCGACAAACTGGTCGTAAAACTTGTGGTTGCTGATCACATAAATCTCATCCAGAGCAGGCAGGGTTTCCATCTGCTCCAGGATATAGTCAATGATTGGCTTTTGATGGATGGTCAGCAGGGCCTTTGGCGTATGGAGGGTCAAAGGATATAATCTTGTGGCATAGCCCGCTGCCAGGATGATCGCCTTCATTCGTTTTTCTCCTTCCTCATCCGGTCGCCGAAATACGCCTTGCGGATCTCTTCCAGCCCTTTAGGCAGTGGCGCCGTCCATTGTTTTTGATCCAAATACTGAAAAGGGCCTTCCGGAAAATGAAGCACTGCCCGATAGGCAAACAGGAATTGGTTATTTAGTCCAAACTCTGCCTGCAAAGAGCGATTCCATTTTGGATCTCCATATTTTCTATCTCCTGCCACAGCAAAACCCATGGCCTTTAAGTGCGCCCGGATCTGATGGCTCTTTCCTGTTAAAAGTTCCACTTCCAACAAGGTGCATCCCTTGCCATAAGCCAGCGGATGCACTTTCGTTCGAATCCGCTTTGCTCCAGGCGCAGGCGCTTTTAGCACCTTCACCGTGTTTTCCCGTTCATTTTTCAGATGATAGCCAAAAAACGCCCGGTCGCCTTCCAATATTCCTTTCACCATGGTGAGGTAAAACTTGTCTACCTGACGCTGGGCCATAGCCAAATTCAGCGCCTGCACTGCCCGCAATGTTTTTCCTGCAAAAACAATGCCTCCAGTATTGCGGTCCAGCCGGTTACAAATCGCCGGGGTAAACGTGCTGTCTTTTTGCGGACAATAGTCTCCTTTTTCCACCAGGTAGGAAAGCATTTGGCCCACCAAGGTGTTTCCCCCATCCTGGGGGCGATCCGGCTGACTTAATAAGCCTGCCGGCTTATTCATCACCAGGATTTCCTCATCCTCATAAAGGATGCCAAAATGCCGGGGCGATACTGCCACCTGTTTTACCTCAGAAAACTGCGCCATGGTTTCTTCTGAAAGATACAGCTCTAGCCGGTCGCCCGGGCAGAGTATTTCTCCGCCCTGCGCCCGGCCGCCATTGAGCTTAATGCGCTTTTTCCGCAACATTTTATACAGAAAAGACTTCGGTGCTGCATTAAAATACTTTTGCAGATACTTATCCAGCCGCTGGCCTGCTGTCTGCTCAGTAATTGCTATCTCCCGCATCGCTTCGCCGCCTTATCAGCTATGAATCCATGCCAGATAGGCGTTGATAAAGGGATCGATATTGCCGTCCATCACAGCATTGATATTTCCCGTCTCTTCCCCTGTCCGGTGGTCTTTTACCATCGTGTAGGGCATAAATACATACGAGCGAATCTGGCTGCCCCAACCAATCTCTTTCACATCGCCGCGAATTTCTGCCAGCTTTTGCAGCTGTTCTTCCATGCGCCGTTCCAGCAGTTTGCTTTTCAGCATTTTCATCGCCCGGTCTTTATTGCTGTGCTGACTGCGTTCATTCTGACACTGCACCACAATGCCCGTTGGAAAATGGGTAATCCGGATGGCGGAAGACGTTTTATTAACGTGCTGACCACCGGCGCCGCTGGCCCGATAGGTATCTACGCGGATATCATCAGGATCAATTTCAATATCAATATCATCATTGATCTCCGGCATCACATCAGCGCTGGCAAAGGAAGTGTGGCGGCGGCCAGAAGAGTCAAAGGGCGACACCCGAACAAGGCGGTGGACACCTTTTTCACTTTTTAAATAGCCATAAGCATTTTCGCCGTTGATCTGGATCGTCACGGATTTCACCCCTGCCTCATCCCCCGGCAGATAGTCCAGCGTTTCCACTTCAAAATGATGTTTCTCCGCCCATTTTAGATACATCCGCATCAGCATGCTCACCCAGTCACAGGCTTCCGTACCTCCGGCGCCGGCATGCAGTGTGACGATGGCGTTTTCCTTATCATACTGCCCGTCCAGCAATGTGGAGATCTTTAAATCTTCAAATTCTGACAAAAAGCTCTCTTTCAGCTGTTTGGCTTCTTCTAAAAGCTCCGGATCCTCTTCATCCTTGCCCAGCTCAATGAGGGTATGAATATCCTCAAATTTGCTGACCAATGCATCATACCGGCCCACCTTGTCTTTCAAGGCTGCGGTCTGCTGGAGGATCTTTTTGCTCTTTTCCATATCATTCCAAAAATCAGGGTCTGCCGCCACTTCTTCCAGTTCTTTTATTTTTGCTCTACTTTGAGCGATGTCAAAGTGAAGCCCCCATTTCCTCTAATTTTTCGTTGTAGGCGGAAAGTTCTACGCCAATTTGATCCAGTTCAAACATAAAAAATCACATCCTTTTCAAAATTTTTCTTTTTGTTCTCTGTCTGGAATTTATGAACACTTTTTCCGGTGAAACCAGCGGCAGAAGGTTTCACCGAAAGAAAGCTTCATTCGTTCGTAACCGCGCTTAAGACTCAAACCGTCCGCAGCACTGTTTATATTTTTTGCCACTGCCGCAAGGACAGGGGTCATTACGGCCCACCTTTTCGGTCTTTCTAGTTTTGGGCTTAGGCGCAGCGCTTTCGTCCCGGTTTGTAAACATGGGCTGCTGCACTTCTTCCCGCTTGGGCTCCGTAACCAAACGCACGTGGTAAAGCGCACGCACCGTATCTTTCTGAATATTTTCAGAAAGCTCGTTAAACATATCATAGCTGACATATTTATATTCAATGAGCGGGTCGCGCTGTGCGTAAGCGTGCAAACCAATGCCCTGGCGCATCTGATCCATATCATCGATATGGCCCATCCATTTCTGATCGATCACCCGCAGCAGAATCACGCGCTCCAGCTCCCGCATCCGTTCTTCTGGACCGTTTTGGATGATCTCTTTTTCCTTCAGGGCATACATATCATGGGCTCGTTTTTTGATGACCTCCGCAAACTGCTCTTTGGTCACTTTCTTTTTGTCTTCTTCTTTGACACCAACAATGCCCATCGGGATGATGGGGTTGATATATTCATTAAAGGCTTTAAA
>CAJFIN010000025.1 GCA_904381335.1 Candidatus Neoanaerotignum galli
AGGGTTTGGAATGGTTTCAGCTTTGATTTCCACGGGAATCATCAGCCCAGAGGCCCAAGAGCCATCCTGCAGGGTGATGTTGATCCATTCATCCTCTGCGGAAGGGCGAACCTTTAACGCAGTGATCGTACGGCCCATATCATTGCCGAGAGAGATAGAAAGTGTCTCCAGGGCGTCAGAAGGATTTGAAGAAGATGACTCAGTGGGATCATTGGTCTCTTCTTTTTCTGTTTGAGAAGATTCTTCATTGGTCTGGGCTTCATTTTCTGTGTTTGGTTCAGAGGACTCTTCTGTACCCTGAGGGTTTGTGGCAGGGGTAGTTTCTTTTTGACATCCGGTTAGACCCGCCACCAAACAAGTAGCAAGCAGTAAGGCAATCAGCAAAGCTGTTCTTTTTTTCTTCATATCAATCACTCCTTTTTCGAAGGGAAACGCACTTTCCCTATCTTTAGTGTATCGAAAAACGGCAGGTTTTGCAATGGCTTTTCGGCAGGTTTCATATTTTCTTAAACTTTGTGGAAAAGAAAGTGACATAGTCTGCTGGCGCCAGGCATATCTTTTGGTAAGGACAAAGGGCAGAAAGGAGGGACCAGCTTGAAGGCAGGAAAGCGGATCGCTTTAGGTATGGTGATTTTTCTGATGGTGCTGTCAGAGCAGGTTTGGGGCAGTGATTTTTCGGATGGAAAAGAGCTTTGGGTAAGCGGCGTGTTAACGCGAGGTCAGGAGGCAGGACTATTTTTTGGCACAGAGGGGCGTTTTGAGCCGGAGCGGCCGGCGACCCGGGCGGAGGGAGCGGCACTGGTGGCCCGCGTCTTTGGTGCAACACAGGGCCAAGAGAGCGGCTTTACCGATGTGCCTTCCACTCATTGGGCGGCAGATTTGATAGGCTGGGGCAGAGAAAAAGGTCTTTGGACAGGAATAGGCGGTGGGGCTTTTGCACCGGACAGGCCCATCACACGCCAAGAACTTTGGGCCATGGCTGGCCGTGCATTGGGGGCAGAGGAGCTGGATCTGCTGCCGGCAGCAGATGGCGCGCTGGTAGCGCCGTGGGCAAAGGCGGAAACGGGGGCTTGTCTGCGGGCAGGATTGATCCCGTTGGATGAAAATGATTGTTTGTATCCCACAGCGGGTTTGACCAGAGGGGAGCTGGCAGATTTTATATGGCATCTTGCCATAGAGACAGAAAGGATTCCTTCTATGATTTTCCCATGAATGGGCAAGAAAAAAGCACAGCCGTTTTGGCTGTGCTTTTGCTTTTTCCTTAATCCTGAGAATAAGGCATCAGGCTTAAATGTCTTGCCCGTTTGATGGCAGTGGTCAAAGCTCTCTGATGCTTTGCGCAGTTGCCGGTAATCCGTCTGGGCAGGATTTTGCCGCGTTCGGATACATATCTTCTTAATTTATTTACGTCTTTGTAGTCGATGGTGGTCAGTTTATCTGCACAGGACTGGCAAACACGTTTTTTTCTACGGCCACGTCTTTTTTGGATCATTTCAGCGCTCCTCCTTCTTTGAGATTTGTTTCTGCGATTTAAAAGGGCAGGTCATCGTCTTCCAAGCTCTCATCGATGGGATAAAATCCATCGCTATTGGCTGGTTTAGCCGGAGCTGGCGCGGGTGCAGAGGAGGCTCTGCCTTCCCGGCTTTCAAAGGAAGCCCGGCTTTCGGCGAAGTGGGTTTCTTCTACTACCACTTCAGTGCTGCGGCGTTTATTGCCTTCATTATCCGTCCAAGGACGCACCTGAAGCCGGCCGACAATGGCAACCATTTGTCCCTTTTTCCAATATTTCTCTACAAATTCACCCTGTTTGCCGAATGCCACACAATCGATGAAATCGGCATCGGGTTCGCCTTCCCGTTTAAAGCGGCGGTTAACGGCCAAAGAAAACCGGGCCACAGCCACCGGTGTTGCACTTTGGGAATAGCGTACTTCCGGATCCCGGGTCAGCCGACCCATCAAAATCACTTTATTCATGGGGCAACCCTCCCGTTCCGATTACACGTCTTTGCGAACGATAAGATAACGCAGTACATTTTCCATAATGCGCATACGGCTTTCCAACTCTGCAGGAGCAGTGGAGTCGGCATCGAAGGAAATGAAGCTAAAGAAGCCCTCATTGACTTTCTGGATTTCATAGGCCAGACGCCGTTTGCCCCAATCGTCTACTTTCTCGATGGTGCCGCCGAACCGGGTAATCAGGTCCATCACCTTTTGGCTTTCTGCAGCTTTGGTCTCTTCATCAAGGTCAGGACGAAGCACAACGGCCATTTCATACTTATGCATCAAAGCAATACACCTCCTTTTGGACTTATGGCCCTTGCCACCATGGCAAGAACAAGGAATTTACACTACAGTAGAGCATTATACCATGAGCCGGAGGAAAAAACAAGAGGGGAAAAGCGGTTTTTTTCATGGCAGAGCAGGAAAAAACATGGTAAGATAAAGAGAAAAAGGAAAGAAGGGACCGGTATGAAAATTGCAATCGCAGGTGTGGGCGGTGTTGGAGGTCTTTTGGCCGGAGCGATGCAGCTGGCAGGGGAGGAGCCCTATTTCATTGTGCGGGGAAAAAATAAAGAGGCCATCCAGGAACGGGGGCTGAAGCTGGTGAGTGATACCCTGGGCCAAGTGACGGTGCGTCCCCAGATGGCCCAGGAAACGGCTGTAGGTATGGGCGAAATGGATGTGGTCTTTTTATGCACGAAAAGTTATGGACTAGATGATATGTGCCGTATTTGCCAGCCGCTAGTGGGGCGGGATACGTTGGTGATTCCATTGCTAAATGGTGTGGCTGTGGCCCAGGATGTGCGGCAAAGGCTAGGGGAAAAAGGTCGGGTGGCCGATGGATGTATTTATTGCTTTTCGGCACTGGACCGGCCTGGAGTGGTACGCCATACAGGCCAGATGAAAAAGGTGGTCTTTGGTTTTCCTGGGCAGGAAATGGGGGAGATGGAAAAGGAACTTTGTCATCTGCTGGAGCAGGGCGGAATGGAAGTGGAATGTACAGGGCAGGTGTTAGAGCGGGTATGGGAAAAATACCATATGATGTGCGGCAACAGCGCTTTATTTGCCTGGTTTGACGTTAGCGCCGGCGGCATTCAGCAAGACCCAGAAAAAATGGCCTTTGCCCGAAAGGTATATGAGGAATTGGTAACCATTGCAGCTTCCTGCGGCGTAGTGCTGCCGGATGATTTGGTGGAACGCCATTTGGCAGCATTGCGATCCTTTTTGCCAGGAACTACCTCTAGTTTGTACCGGGATTTAAAAACACCGGGAGCCAAAACGGAATGGGAAGCCATCGTGGGAAAGGCAGTGCGTTTGGCCCGTGAAAATGGCGTGCAGGCGCCCTGTATGACAGCCATTTATGAAAAATATGCAGGCCGGTGAACTGTCGGCGCTCTTTCAGGCAAAAACGGTGTTTTTGATGGAGGGGGCCTTAGGAGAGAGACTCAAGGCAGAATACGGTTTAGCCATTGATGGGCCGGTGGCCATGGCCAGTTTGGTGCGCCAAGAGGCGGGACGCAGGGCGCTGGCGGCCCTCTGGCGGGAGTATCTGGCCATGGCCCAACAAGCTGGCCTGCCTTTTTTAGCCACCACGCCCACGCGCCGGGCCAATAAAGAACGTATGGTGGCGGCGGGATATGGAGAGGAGCTGCTGGAAGAAAACGTGGCTTTTTTAAAGGAAGTGCTGAAGGGAAGCACGGTGCCGGCTTTTGCCGGTGCACTGATGGGCTGTAAAGGAGATGCATATACAGGCGAAGGGGCACTGACGGAGGAAGAAGCCTATGAGTTTCATTTCTGGGCAGCCCAAGGCTTTTTTCATGCCGGCGCAGCGTTTTTATATGCGGGGATTTTGCCTACATTGCCAGAGGCCAAGGGAATGGCACGGGCGATGGCCCAGACTGGTTTGCCATATTTTTTAAGCTTTACCATTGTGCCAGAGGGGACACTGGTGGATGGGACACCCATCGCGGAGGCGATAAGGGCCATCGATGCCTTGCCTGGGCCAAAGCCCTTAGGCTATTTTTCTAACTGTGTTCATCCCCAGGTGGTGGCCATGGCGTATCGAGCGCCTTGTAATCGGGGCAGGCAGGAGATGAAACGGTTTGTGGGCGTGCAGGCGAATGCTACTTTGGCACGCCTTTCCGATTTGGAAGGAGAAAACCGGCCTGCCCCCACCGACCCGAAAAAGTGGGCACAGCAAATGGCGGAGCTTTTTGGCACCTTTCAGGTGTTTGGCGGATGCTGTGGCACGGATGGTACATATATGAGGGAACTTGCCATGCGTTTGTCTGCGAAACGGCAAAAGCAGCAGCAAAGCAGTGAATCATAGACTTTGATGGATTAAGAGGATTTTGCCTGGAAAAGGGCTTGCTGGACAAAAAAGAGAAAAGGAGCTTGCTTTGGCAGCTCTTTTTTTCTCTTTGACGGAAAGATGGCAGATGGGGTGCGCGTTTTTCACAAATGGATAGGAGAAAAGAGGCTTGCTGGCGGTCATTCTGGCAAATTAGATGCCAGGAAATGGTCTTTTTTGCACCGGATTTCGTCCTCCCCAGCCAGGCAGGTTTCGGCCCCTTCCTTTTTTTTGACGATGGTGGTATAATGGCAAAGAGAGTAAGAAGGCCTTTAGAAAGGTGGTCGCAGCCATGAAACAGATTCGGACGGCCCGGCCGGAAGACCAGGCCCAATTTCGAGCATTATGGAACATTAGTTTTTCTGATACTGACCGGTTTCGGGATTGGTTTTTTGCCCACCGGTTTGTCCCGGCATACTCCTATGTGATAGAGGAGGATGGTCGGGTGGTTTCCGCCGTACAAAGCATACCAGTGCATTTGTTAGTACGGGGAAGAATTGTGCCTTCATCGATTATGGTGGGCGCATGTACGCATCCTGAGTATAAAAGACGAGGCTATATGAAGGAACTATATACCTTTTATATGCGTCAAGTGCGGAAAAAAGGGATCCTATTGGCGGCTCATACGCCGGCAGTGTTGGGAACCTATTTCTATGTGGGACACTATCCCGTCAGTGATACAGCATTTTTGGAAGGGACGGCGGAAGGCGTGCTGCCTACCCAAGCCTGCGAGGTAGATCTGAAAAAGGATGTGTCGGATCTATATGTTTGCTATGCCGGCATCAGTCGCAGTTATAGCGGCATGGTCAGCCGCAGTTATGCCGATATGGTGCTGAAAATGCAGGATTACGCTGCTGATGGCGGGCAGGCCGTGGCCTATTGGGTTGATGGCCAAGTGGCAGGATATGCCGTATATTATGATACGCCAGAAGAAGTATATGCCGAAGAAGTGTTGGCGCAGACGGACAATGCCCGTCAAGAAGTGGTCCATGCGCTTTGGAATCGTGCCGCTGGCAAGAAAGTGAAGGTGAAACTTCCGCCGGATGTTTCTTGCCATTTGCCGGGGGCAAAGCGGACGGTTGGCCCTCGTAATGTGGCGGGTGTAGCAGATGTGGCGGCGCTGTTACGGATATTGGATGTGCCTACGGCATATACCATTGGAGTAAAAGATGCCGTGGTGGAAGAAAATGATGGGATTTTTGCTTTTGATGGGTCCCGCAGCAGCCAGACGCCCGTTTTTTGGGCAGAACAGGGCCATGTGCTGCAGTTTTTGATGGGATACCGAAGCTTGGCGCAATTGGCGGAAGAAGGGCATGCTCAGATTTTAGACGCCCAGGGGGTGCAGGAGCTGGATCGGCTGCTGCCTACGGTGCCCTGTTTTATCATTGATGAATATTAAAAGAGACGGAAAGAAGGTTTATACTATGCAATTGCAGTTTCACGATATTTCCCTAAGCTCAAAAGCTTTGGTGGAAAAATACCTGAAGCCCTGGCAGAGCGAAAATGCAGAGTTTGGCTTTGCCCATATCTATATGTGGGGCGGAGATGGCAAGATTCAATATGCCGAGGCAGATGGATTTTTATTTTTGAAGCTTCATTTTCCTGGCGAAACCATGTTCTTTTGGCCTCCCTTCCCTAAGGACGAGGCAGCAAAAGCCCGGTACCGGGAGGGAATGCAGCTGGCGTGCCAGTATATGGAAGAAGTTGGGATGAGACCCCTGTTTAAATCAGTGGCGGAACCTTTTACTTCCTGGATTCAGGAACAGTGTCCGGAAATGGTGCTGGAAGAAAGACGGGAAAATTTTGACTATGTTTATGAAGCCGAGAGCCTGATTACACTGAAGGGGAAAAAACTTCATGGCAAACGAAACCATATCAATAAAATTCGGGCAGAGCATCCGGATTTTCAGTATGAGGAATTGACAGCAGCTCATTATGAGCAGTGTATGGCACTGTATGATGATTGGCGGCTGGATCATAAGGAACCCACCATCACCCAGTATGATGAACGATCTTCTGTGGAGCGGGCACTGCTGAATTTGGATGAATTGGGTCTGACCGGCGGCGTGATTTATATTGATGGGGTGCTGAAAGCGTTCACAGTGGGTGAGAGAATCCTGCCTTGGATGCATCAAATCCATATTGAAAAGGCGGCAAAAGATATCGATGGGTTGTATCCTTTGATTAACCAACAGTATGCGGCTGCCCATTGCGCAGATGTGCAGTTCATCAACCGAGAAGAAGATATGGGGCTGGAAGGGCTGCGTAAAGCAAAACAATCCTACCGGCCGGCGCGAATGGTGATCAAATATGATGTTTTAGCACCGGTGGAGGCCTCTGCAAAAGAAGGGAAAGAGAATTGCCAGTCTCGTCAGGAAGAACCTGAGACGGCAGTTTGCCGCTCTTCACGATAACAGTATGTCATGTTGAAGCTTAGCTTCATTGGCAGTTTAGGCGCGGACCGTCCAGCAGATGGTTGCGCGCCTTTTTGTATGATAAAACAAAATACCTTTGCATCATCAAAAGGGGGAAATGGATGGGATGAGAGAGCAAGGATTTTGTCTTACAGGCCGGGACGAAAGCATGACAGGAGGAGAAATACAGATGCAAATAACAGTGATAGATGGCTTGCTGTCGGTTTGCCAAGTGGCTGATGGAACAGCGCTAACGGCGCAGGGCGATTATTGGTTTTTAGAAAAACGCCGGAAGAATGGTCATTGGTGTGCCGTCCAGCAGATGTGCCTGCGGATGCACTGCGATGCGAAAATGGATGGCGGGCGATGAAAGTGGTGGGAGAGCTGGATTTTTCCCTGATTGGTATTTTATCCTCACTTTCTCAGGTGTTAGCGGAAGCGAAAATTGGCCTATTTGCACTATCTACCTATCGAACGGATTATTTGCTGGTGAAAGAAACAGATTTGGAAGCTGCTGTGCGGGCATTAGAACAGGCAGGCCATACCATCAAGCAAGGAAAAGAGGGAGAGGCATGAAACGAAGCAGCAGATGGTTGATGGGCATCATTGCTTTAGCGCTGGTTTTGACCGCATGTACGCCGGAAGCATCCAACGAAGCAGCACCTACAGCAGAAATGCCCGAACAAGAGACAATGAAAGAACAGGCTAACCCAACACAAGAGGAATCAGAAAGCGCCGGTCTGGTGCAGACAGAGCTTTTGCCTGGAGGGACATGGTGTGCGGATGAGGCATATCTCTATTTTTTTGATGAGCAAAGCGCCACCGGACGCATGGTTTCCCTGGAAGATGGCATGGGAGTGAGTTTTTCCTATCATTTGCAGGGCGATGAAGCACAGTTTGTCTTAGGAGCCTCGGATGCAATAGAAAACTGTGTCATTGATCAGGAAGATACAGGGGAAATGACATTCAACTGGCAAGATGGCCAGGTAGAAAAATTGGCGTTTTTATCCAAAGAAGGTTCGGATACGTTCCAGTTTTATTCCAATCAAGATCTGATGGCAATGACACTTGCTTATTATACGGCCCAGTATGGACCCCAGGAGGAGCTGATGGCAGGGGCCCAGACTAATGAAGATGGCACGGTCTCTATCCAGCTATATCAAGCTTTAGGGGATCATAATAGCACTGCGGCTTGGTATACGGTGGATCGATATACTGGCCAAGGCGAAGATGGCACTGGTGCGCCAGTGGATTTATCCATGGAACAGGAATGATAAAACCCGCATTTGGTATATCCAATGCGGGTTTTATCATTCAAGGAATCGAAAGAAACGAGGGGAAAAAAAGAAACTCATATCAAAGAAGATAAGAAAACCAAGAGGGGAGGTGCCATTTGTGAGGGTCTGTTTGGCAAGTGAACAGCACGGAAAAAAAGAAAAGACCACGGGGGCTGCCTGATAGTAAAAAAATCCCCCAGGAAAACCTGGGGGGAAGTAATTACTCCGTGATCATCATTTCGGTCAAGGTTGCCAAAGAAACAATATTTGCGTTAGCAGGGGGTTCAATATCCGGCGTCTGGGTGGTGGCGTCATATGTCATGGTCATATCCATATCCATATGCATCACATCGGGTATCTCCATATCCATGGTCATGGCAGTGTCAGCACCAATTTGAGTGACGTCCATGGTCATGATCATAATGCCTTGAGAATCCACTGTGGCAGTGATGCCATAGCCGGTGATTTCATTTTCATCCCCGAAAACCGTCAGCAAATAGTTGGAAGTTACGCCATCTGTTTCGTAACTATAGCTGGACTGATATCCCGTTTGTGTTTCGGTAAAGGCACTGTCTGCAAACAGGGCGGGCATCATTTTAATGATTTCACAGCTGGCGGCAGCGCCAATGGCATTATCGGTGGGGATGGTATCAATGAGGTCATTGATCATCTGATCCATCAAGGTTTTGCTATCTGTATCTGTATTGGTAGAAGCAAGCAGGCTTGTCCAGTCCATACCAGCAGCATTGACTAGGCCGGCTAAGTCAATTTCCAGATAGCTGTTGGCTGCCATACCGCCCAGTGTTTCTAACAGCGGAGAACCAAGGTACATCTTGCCGCTTTCAAGATCCATCAAGAAAGTGAAATCAAACCCTTCTAAGGCATCAATCAAATCAGACAAAGAAGCGTCTGCCATGTCTTCTTCGGTCAGGTCAGAAAGCAGGGTAGAAAGATCCATATGCACAGTGCCGTTCAGCTCCAGAGCAGTTGGGCTAGAAAGGCCGTTTAGCTCAGCAGTGGCAGTGAGCAAAGAAGCAGCTTCTTCCGCCGTTAGATCGGTGATATTCATGGTCATATCGCCGGTGATGGATTGATTTTCCTGGGCATAGGGAGCGGCAAAGGCATTAATCCGATCCAGCATTGCATAGGTGGCATCAGGAGCCTGCAGCGCTTCTGGATCAATGAGGATAGCCGTTGTGGTGTTTGCATCCCAACCCACGGTGCAGCCCAAAGCTTGGGCGGCAAACCGTACTGGTACATATGCCCGGTCGTTTTGAATAAAGGACGGTGCATCCGTAGTTTCGGTGGTGCTGCCTTCAGGGGTGGTGATGGTGATGACCGGATCGCCTACAGTAAAGGTGATGGTGGTATCTTCCTTGGTGGCGGTGATGGCCTGTGTAGCGCCATCAAAGGTGATATCTGTAGCATCCAGCGCTTCAAATACAGAGCGGAAAGGAATGAACACCCGATCGTTTTGGATGACTGGTTGGGCATCCGTAAAGGTGAGAGATTCTCCGTTGACTTGTACAGCTGGAGCGACTGGTGCGGCAGGTGCTGCAGTATCTGCGGCTACATCAGCTACGGTTGGTGCTGGTGTGGCAGGTGCTTCACCTTCAGGAAGCACTGCAACTATGGCATCATTTGTAGCTTCTGGCAAAGCCTGCTCTTCTGCAAAGGCTGTCATAGGGCTAACAGCCAGCAGCGCAGCCGTAGCGATACTTAAAATACGGAACTGCTTTTTCATACTCATTACCTCCTTTGTTTTATCAAACATAGATGCTTTCATTGTACCAGATTCCCAGATAGATGGAAAGAGGGGGGACTGAATGTAATAAAATTTTAAGAATCCTCTGGTCAAAACTGGGTTGATTTTTGGATAAAACAGATTGCTTGCCCCTTTTCTTTGCGATATAATAATGCCATATAGGAAAAAATAAAGGCGGTGATGGCATGCGTCTGGTGGAAGAAAAAAGCAGGGCGAAGATCAACTTGATTTTAGATGTATTGGGCAAACGAGATGACGGTTACCACGAATTGGAGATGGTCATGCAGTCATTGGGCCTATCAGATAGTGTTTTCCTAGAAAAAATAGAGCAAGAAGGTATTTTGTTGGAAACCCAGGGGCCGGCAGTGCCCCAAGGACCAGAGAACTTAGCCTATCGCGCAGCACAACTGATGCAAAAAGCCTATGGCCTTAGTGGCGGGGTACGGATTCGAATACAAAAGGAAATACCTGTGGCAGCGGGCCTTGCAGGGGGCAGCGGCAATGCGGCGGCTGTGCTTTTGGGCTTGCGGCGGTTGTATGATCTGTGTATTCCAGAAAAAGAATTGCTGGATTTGGCGCTGACATTGGGGTCGGATGTACCCTACTGCCTCATGGGCAAGACAGCCTTAGCCAAAGGCAGGGGCGAGGAGTTAGAAGTGCTCCCGGATTGTCCACACCTCTATGTGGTGCTGGTGAAACCCCTCTTTGGCGTATCAACGGCGGAAGTGTTTCGGGCCTATGACCAAGGCACTAGGGGGCCAAAGCCATCTTTGCGAGATGCCATTTTGGCATTGTGGGATGGGGATGGTCAGGCGTTGGGTGCTTCTTTGGGTAATGTGCTGGAAGAAACAACGTGTGCGATGCATCCGGTGATTCGTCAGATCAAGGCGTATCTGGCGCAAAAGACAGGAGCTTACGGGGCACTGATGAGCGGAAGCGGGCCTACCGTCTTTTCTTTATATGAAACAAAAGAAAGCGCTTTTGCAGCAGCAAAACAGGCAAAACGTCTGTTCCAAGCACAGACGTTTTTGACAGAAACGGTGCAGCAGGGCGAAGAAGGATATGGCCTACCCTTATAAAGCGGGATGGCCCGAAGGAGATGGCCAAATGACAAGACAGTTTAATCGAGCAAACCAGAACCGGCGAACGGGCAGCCAAGCAAAAGCCGGTGTTACATCTCGGGGAAAAACCGGGGAAATGGAACCACCCTCTGGAGCAGGCCGGCAGGAAGAACGCCGGAAAAACCGGCGCAAAAAACAGCGTCAAATGCACCTTTTGATGTTGGCGTTGGTGATTGTGGTGGGCATTGTGATTTTAGCAGCGGCGCTGCGTAAAAATGGGGAACAGATTTTTGTGGACGATACCTATGCAGTGACCATTCGCCGGGGCAAGGTGACAGCCGAAGATTTTACCAAATCTGTGGAGGCGCAGTTGGCGGCATCTTTGGGCACATCGGTGCAGATCAATGAAACCATTACTTTTACACCGGTGAGAGCATCGAAAGAGGATATCGTGACAACGGAATATGCTCTTTCTACGGTGTGTTCTATGGTGACATATCAGGTGGAAGCGGCGGTGGTGACAGTGGATGGCGGAGAAGTGCTGGCCTTGGCTACGGAGCAGGAGGCACAGTCGGTACTGGATCAGATCATTAATGAATATATCCCCGAGGGAACCGAAGTGGCGGAAAAAGGCTTTGTAGAGAATGTGGAAATCCGCAAAAAATTTGTGGACAGCAGACAAATCGTTTCGACAGAACAGGCGTATGCCACCCTTACGGCGGGGACTCCTGCCACTGAGACCTATACCGTTACCAGCGGAGATACATTAAGCATTATTGCTTCAAAAAACAATATTGCAGTGGAAGATATTTTAGAGGCAAATCCCACCATGACAATCACCACGCCGCTTCAGATCGGCGATAAGTTAAACCTGAATGTGACGGTGCCCTATCTGTCAGTAAAGACGGCGGAAAATGTGGTTTATACCGATGTACAGGAAAAGGAAGTAGAATACCGGGAGGATGCCACGAAACCGGCCGGTTACCGGAAGGTTGTCCAGCAAGGAAGGGATGGGCAAAAAGAGGTGACCAGCCAAGTCATACGTGTCAATGGGTTTGAAACGGAACAGAAGGTGATTTCAGAAACCACCACCGTGGAACCCGTGACAGAAATCATTGTGGTGGGGACAGCCCAGTAAATCAAAGGGTGGAGCAAACGGGATAGGAGAAGGCTATGAGTAGAAAAATCCTTGTGGTAGATGATGAAAAGAATATTGTGGAGATCATCAAGTTTAACCTAAAAAAAGAAGGGTATGATGTGATCACCGCTTCTAATGGTCAGGAAGGTGTGGAAAAAGCCTTTTCGGAACAGCCGGATCTGATCATTTTAGATATTATGATGCCTGTGATGGATGGATATGAAGCTTGCCGAAAGATTAGGGAAAAATTGGATACGCCCATCATCATGCTGACGGCCAGAGCAGAGGAAGTGGATAAGGTGCTGGGGCTGGAACTGGGAGCGGATGATTATGTCACAAAACCCTTTGGCGTGCGGGAATTGATGGCGCGGGTCAAGGCCAATTTGCGCCGCCAAAGCACATCAGAACCAGAAACACCCTCTGCGGGTAATGTATTGCGCTTTTCCGGCGGCTTGACGATAGATCTGGATTTGTATGAAGTGCGCCGGGAAGACCGTGTGATCGATTTGACGCTACGGGAGTTTGAACTGCTGAAGTTTTTGGCTACCCAGAAAAACCAGGTCTTTAGCCGAGAAGTACTGTTGGAGAAGGTGTGGGGATATGAGTATTTTGGCGATGTGCGCACGGTGGATGTGACAGTGCGCCGGCTGAGAGAAAAAGTGGAAGCCGACCCCAGCAAGCCCCAATATATCCTGACCAAGCGGGGCGTGGGGTACTATTTTGGCGGCTGAAACAGGGCTTAGGCGCATGCGGACCATCAAATGGAAATTGGTGGCCATGTACCTAGGTCTAGTGTTTTTAGTGATGATTGTCAGTGGGAGCTTTATCCTGCTGAGGTATCAAAATAATGAGATGGAAAAGGCACGGGACCAGCTGGAAGTTTATGCCCAAATGGTCAGCGAACAGGTGGTTCTAAATTATGATGAAAGTTCTTTTCAGTCGGGGCTGATTCAGTTTGCTCGCAGCGGCAGCACCACTGGTCAGATTCAAGGCAGTATTCTCGATCGGACGGGTGCGACCTTGGCCACTACGGTGACGAGCCGGCCGCCGTATCCTCAGTATAAAAACTCCGTGGTGATTGGGGCTATGGCAGGAACGGCGACATTTTCCCGCAGGCAAATCACAGACGACAGCGGCACTCCTTTTTTGGCGTATGGCTATCCTGTCACCATCAATGAAGAAACAGCCTATGTGGTCTATGCCCAGATGGATGCGTCCAGTATTTTTGACAGCATTGCCCAGACCCGGAGCACCATTTTTGTCAGTGTAGGGATTGCTCTGCTGATTACGGCGGTGATGGGCTATGTGTTTGCCAAAAACCTTACGAACCCCATTGTGGCACTGACGGGGCGGGCCAAAGAACTGGCCCGAGGAAAGCTAAACCAAAGTGTGCGGGTCTATTCCCATGATGAAATCGGTCAGCTTTCAGAAAGCTTTAACTATATGGCTCGGGAGCTAAGCCGCACCGTCAGCGATATCACCAAGGAAAAATCCAAACTGGAAGTCATTCTCCATAACATGACCGATGGCGTGTTGTCCTTTGATTTAGATGGCCAGGTGCTACAATGCAACAGCGCCAGTTTGGCAATGCTGGGCATAGAGAAGGCTGACTTTACGTTCAAGGAATTTTTGGAAAAGTTTGGCCTAGGCATTGGGTTGTATGTGGAACTATTGGAACATCCGCAGACTCGCAAGGAGGACTTTTGGGTGGGAGAAAAATATCTGACGGCAGCCTTTTCTCCCTATGCGGGGGAAGGCGGTTTGGATGGCGTTGTGGTGGTGCTCCAGGATAATACGGAGCAGAAAAAACTGGATGATATGCGAAAAGAATTTGTGGCGAATGTCTCCCACGAGCTGAGAACGCCTTTGACCACGGTAAAAAGCTACGCAGAGACGCTGCTGGATGGCGCCATGGAGGACCCGGAAATTGCCAGGGACTTTTTGGGCATTATTAACAATGAAGCCGATCGGATGAGCTTTTTGGTGCGGGATCTGCTGCAGCTGTCCCGGTTTGATAATAAGCAGATTGTGCTGCAAAAAAGAGAGGTTTCTTTAAATGAGTTCCTGGAAGAAACCGTAAGGCAGAACAAGATCCATGCCAGCAATAAACAGCAGACATTACTTTTCCGGTCCTATCCTGGAGATGTGGTGATTCAGGCCGATCCAGACCGGCTGGGGCAAGTGGTGAATAATGTTTTGACCAATGCATTTAAATATAGCGGAGAAGGGGCCAGCATTACCGTCTGGCTGGAAGAAGAAGACGGCTATGGCAAGATCTTTGTTAAGGATACCGGCATGGGCATTGCAAAAGAAGACCTGGATCGGATCTTTGAACGGTTTTACCGGGTGGATAAGGCTCGCAGCCGGGCCATGGGCGGTACTGGCTTGGGACTGGCCATTGTCAAAGAGATTATGGAAGCCCATCAAGGGAAAATCACTGTGGAAAGCCAGCTCGGCGTGGGCACCACCATGGTGCTTTGGTTCCCCATTGATGGAAAAAAGAAAGTGTAATACAGCTGTAAGAGCAATGTAACCGATTTGTAATAATCATGCAGTATAATCTTTCCATAGACTAGAGAAGGAAAGGGGGTCTGCGTGAATATGAGAAAACAGAGAAAGGATCTGATTCTGGGCGTTGTTTTCTGTTTGATCCTGCTTTTGAGCGTACCGGTATATGCATCGGAGGATCAGACGAACGCAGCATCCTTTGTTACCATATCTGGAGACCTGGATTTTTCGGATGAAAAGGTGTCTACTTTCTATGAGGAACGTACCGTTTCCGGCACGGCGCCGGAAGGAACAAAGATCACCATTACCACCTATAAAAAAGGCTTTATCGGCCGGCTCAAAGAACAGGATAGCTTTGAGATGACTGTAGGCAGCGCTGGGGTGTTTAGTCAGATTGTGCCTTTGCGCATTGGTGAAAATGTGGTGGTTTTTCAAGCGGCTTATGAAGATGAGATGTATGAGGCTACGTTGACGGTAAACCGGAAAAAACAGGAAATCAAACTGGAGCTGGAAAATGCGATTTTCCTGCCCGGCGGATATGAATGAACAACAGATAAACGGTGAGCAAGCATGCGGAAAATTCGGTTTCAAAGATTGAAAAATGTAGTGATCCTGGGGCTGGTTGTGCTTGCATTTTATCAAACAGGGAAGTTATGGCTGGGAAATGAACCCGGTCATAACTTTTTTTCGTCTTTGATTTCCTTTGATGCAGTGATTCCTGACCATCAGGCTGTCCGTCTGGCACCCTTGGACCCGGAGCAGCTGGTGGTGGGGTTTGGCAATAACATTTTTCAGGTGTTTTATTGCGGCCGAGAGGAAACCGCCTTAAAAAAAGCAGGAGATAGCTTTATTGCTGAAACTTTATCAGACGGAAGCTGGCGTTTATTATCTGGCCAAGAGGCAGAGGCAATATTAAGCCGCCGGTGCCTGCTATATCGCTTTTGCATTGATGTTTCTGTCAGTCAATATCTGGAGGCGGCAGCTCCAGAGGCGGAAGGAATTGATGGACTGGAGTTTATCAGCTATTTGGCAGCAGCACCCAGTGGAGAAGATGGCCAAGCAGGAATGCTCTATTTAGTGGATGAAGGAACTCAGACGGCGGCGCTGGTCTATGACAGTCAAAGCAGCACCGGAAAGGCACTGTGGGATGCCATTGGCCAGGCTCGGTCTGCAGAGGCCTTGAATTTTCTTTCCACCGTGCAAAGTGGCCTAAATATTTTCCAAGGCAATTTATTTGTGCCGCAATGGAGTGGTGAGGAATATACGTATCATTGTCTGCAGCAGCAAAATTTGCTGCCCACAGGAGAGGGGCTGGCATCGGCTTTACAGGAGGCGGCGTCTGGGTTTTTTGCCTCCTCGGAAACACCGGTTTTTTCTGTGGATGAAACAGGGGTTTATGTGCTTAGTGGGGATGAAGCCATTGTGCGCTATCAAACCAATGGTGTGCTGGAATATTATGGATATGGTCGGACTTCTTCCGGTCAGAGCCAGAATTTGTCCTCGGCCTATCGGGCTTGCTTGGATTTTATGGAGCGCGATAAAACGCTGGGAGATCAGGTATATTTAAGCGATGTGGCAATGAGAGGGGAAAGCCTGATTTTTTGCTTTGACGCTTATGAAGGGTCTTTGCCAATTTTGTTGGGGGATGAAGTACAGCAGAAGCTGGGCATTGGCCATGCGGTGGAAGTGGTGGTGGAAGAAAACCAGGTCACTAGGTATCGCCGGAGGATGGTGTCATATACACCAGGACAGGAAGATCAAGTAACGGAAGATTTTGTGGCTGCCATGAATGAGACAATTTCTGCTGCCGGACAGGCAGTGACGGCGATTGACGATATTTGTTTAGGATATTATGATAGCGGAGAGGAAGAATTGACCCTGCACTGGTTTACATGGGCAGGTGGCACTCGGTATCAGGTGGGAACGGCATAGCCGCAAAAGAGGAGGAAGCGCTTTGGATTGGGATAAGATCAAACGGCTGTTTATCATGCTTTTGGTAGTGCTTAACGCCGGACTTTTTGGTGCAAATTACCTCCAGGGCAGCCATTACCATATGACATCGGAAGAAGAAGCGGCTATTTTTCGTGTGTTAAGTGAAAATCATGTGGGGATTTATACGGATTTGATCTATGATACACCGCCTATGCGCGCCATCAGCGTTTCTCCTGCCACATTGGATCCACAGACGCTGCAGCAGGCTTTTTTTGATCCGGAGGAAGAAGTGCGGATTACGCTCCAGTTTGACCAGACGATTTTAGCCAGCAATGAAAAGAGCTTGATTCTTCAAGGCAATGAGATTCAGTATTTAAACCCTGGCGGCACGGGCAAAGTGGAAAACTTTAGCCGCCAAACGGCGCTGGAGACGGCAGAAGCTTTTTTGCTGAAAATGGATTTGCAGGGCCGCAGCGAAATGGAAGTGGATAAGGTGGAGCAGAACGGAGATAGGTTTGTGGTAGAGTGCAGCGAAAGATACCGGAATTATCGCCTTTTTGATTCCACTCGTACCATCACCGTTTCCGAGCAGGGCGTGATTATGGCCACAGCCCGGTATTATCAGGTGGCGGGTTTTTCTGGGGAAGCCCGGGGGATTTGCAGCTGCGATGAAGCGTTGTTGACTTTTTTACAGCAGCGCAGCGAGCAAGAAGATACGCAAAACATCTATATCGAAAAAATAGAATTGGGATATCGCCTTCAGTCCATGGAGCGGATGGAAGATGGCAGCACATTTTATCTGGTGCCTTGTTATCGGATTTTGACTGCAACAAACGGTGAGGTTTGTTATATTGATGCATATACCAATGAGATTATAGGGGAATAAGGTGTTTTGGGGGAAAAACTCTTTCCTCTATGCCATAAGTATGATATAATGACCATATTGTCAGCAGAGGACGGCCATAGGCCGCCCGTTTTTCGGCGGTCTGATATGCCGTCAGAGCAGGAAAGAAAGGTTTGAATGGTTTGAATGGATAAACTTGTCATCAACGGCCCTTGCCGTCTTCAGGGGGAAGTCTCCATCAGTGGGGCAAAAAATGCGGCGGTGGCCATTATTCCGGCAGCCATTATGGCAAATAATATCTGTATCATTGAAAATCTGCCTTCCATTGAGGATGTGACAAGTCTCAATACCACCATTACAAAAATGGGGGCCAAGACAGAATTTTTAGATCAACATACGTTAAAAATTGATAGCCGCGGCATGGAAAATATTTCTGCTACCTTTGAAGAGGTGCGGAAGATGCGGGCTAGTTATTATCTTTTGGGTGCGCTTTTGGCCCGGTATCGCCGGGCGGAAGTGGCAATGCCTGGCGGGTGCGATTTTGGCAGCCGCCCCATTGACCTGCATTTAAAAGGGTTTAGAGCTATGGGGGCACAGGTCAGTGTGGAGAGGGATGTCATTCGGGTAGAGGCGGAAAAGCTTCAGGGCGCTTCGATTTATATGGATACGGTTTCTGTGGGCGCTACCATTAATATCATGTTAGCGGCGGTGTTGGCAGAAGGGAAAACAGTGATTGAAAACGCGGCCAGAGAGCCGCATATTGTGGATGTGGCAAATTTTTTAAATATTATGGGTGCCAAGATCAAGGGCGCCGGCACGGATGTAATCCGGATCACCGGCGTGGAAGAACTTCATGGGGCTCAATATACCATCATACCCGACCAGATTGAAGCAGGCACTTATATGATTGCTGCAGCTATCACTGGCGGGGATATTTTGGTGAAAAATATTATCCCAACCCATATGGACTCACTGTCTGCCAAGCTAGATGAAATGGGCGCTGGTGTAGAGGAGTTTGACGATGCGATCCGGGTGAATGCCACAGGACGGCATTTAAAGGCTGTTTCTGTGCAGACAATGGCATATCCAGGCTTTCCTACCGATCTTCAGCCGCAGATGACCACCTTGTTAACAGTGGCGGAAGGAATTGGCAAGGTGACGGAAAATGTTTGGGAAAACCGGTATCAGTATACCCAGATGCTCAAGCTGATGGGTGCACAGATCCATGTGGAGGGCCGTGTAGCCATTACTACGGGCGTGCCCTCGCTTACGGCAGCCCATGTGGACGCTACGGATTTACGGGCCGGTGCGGCGATGGTGCTGGCGGGACTGTGTGCCAATGGGGAAACGGTCATTGGGGAAGTAAAATACATAGACCGAGGCTATGAAGAGATTGAAAAGAAGTTGACGGCACTGGGCGCCTCGATACGGCGGGTTCATGTGTAATGAAGGATGGGCAAGAAGGAAGTGAGGCTATGCTCCGGTTTTGTCCTTTAGCAAGCGGCAGCAGCGGAAACAGCACATATATTGGTTCAGAGCAGACCCATCTGCTCATTGATGCAGGAATCAGCGGGAAAAAGGTGATGGAAGCCTTGGCGTCCCTGTCTTTGACGGGTGAGATGCTCAGCGGTATTTTTGTCACCCATGAACATAGTGACCATATCAAGGGCATTGGGGTGCTTTCTCGCCGGTTTGATCTGCCCGTCTATGCAACGGAGGGAACTTGGCAGGCAATGGAAGGCTGTATTGGGTCCATTGCTAGGAAAAATAAAAAGATCATTTATAGTGGAGAAAAAACAGTTTTTGCTGATTTGATTCTATCTCCCTTTGCCATCCCTCATGATGCTGCGCAGCCTGTGGGCTATACCATTTCTGATGGGGAAAAGAAGGTCAGCATCGCCACTGATATCGGACACCCCAGCGATAGTGTAAAAGAAGGCATTGCCGATAGTGATGCCTTGTTGTTGGAGGCAAATTACGATGTGGAAATGCTGCGCAAAGGGCCATATCCCTATCCGCTGAAACAGCGGATCTTGGGCGACCTGGGGCATATGTCCAACCCCACGGCGGGAGACTTATTGGCTGAGATGGTCACCAGCCGTCTTCGTCATGTTTATTTGGGCCATCTGAGTGCGGAAAACAATACGCCTCAATTAGCCTATCATGATGTGTGCGAGCGGCTGTATCAACGAAAAATCCGTCCCGGGCGGGATTTTGCTGTGGCGTTGGCCAACCGCCATACACCCAGCAGCATGATCTGTCTGGAGTAAAACGGGGGACAGGGGAAAATGAAATATACGGTGCTTTGTGTGGGTAAACTAAAGGAGCGGTATTGGCGGGAGGCAGTGGCAGAATATCAAAAGCGACTGAGTGCCTATGTCTCTTTTGAAATGATTGAAACGCCAGATGAAAAGGCGCCGGAAAAGCTCAGCGCTGCCCAAGCAGCCCAGGTGAAGGAGAAGGAAGCCCAGCGGCTTTTAAAATATGTGGGGGATCAGACGTTTTTGATTACGCTGGAAATAGGCGGTAAGGCCATGAGTTCGGAGGCATTGTCAGCTTTTTTGCAGGAGCTGCCCTTACGTGGGAAAAGCCAAGTTGCTTTTGCCATTGGGGGTTCCTTGGGATTAGGTGAGGCTATTTTAGCTCGCTCGGACTATCGCCTCAGTTTTTCTCCCATGACGTTTCCCCATCAGCTGATGCGGGTCATCCTGCTGGAGCAGCTTTACCGTGCACAGAAAATTAGCAGGAAAGAGCCCTATCACAAATAAAAGTCAAGTGTTACACGGAAAAAGGAGGAGATTTTATGGTAAAGAAAGCGGCAGACCGAAAACAATTGGAATTGGTAAATGCGCAGCAAGGCCAGGGTACGGTGTATCCTCTGGTGGTGTTGGAGGGGGACGAGTTTACTGGGGCTGGCCGGCTTTTTAATGTGATTACTTTCCCACCAAAGACGTCTATTGGATATCACCAACATGTGGGAGAGACAGAAACGTATCTCATCCTCTCCGGGGAAGGCATGTATAATGATAATGGTACGTTGGTTCCTGTGCAGGCAGGCGATGTGACCTATTGTGCCAATGGGGAATCTCATAGCATTGAAAACACTGGCGATGGCGACTTGGTTATTGTAGCAGTGATTCTGTTTGATAAGACCAAGGCTTAAGTAAGAGAGAAAAGGCGTGAAAAGCGACTTTTTTCTGCTATAAAAGTTAGTTTTAACTAATTGTCGAGCCGGTGCGACCTTTTTTGCAAAATATAAAACACAAAGAAAGCATGATCTGACTTGACAGAAAGAGAAAACCGTAGTAAGATTACACTACACCCCCAGGGGGGTATATGATAAAGGGATCAAAGAGGTGAGATACGATGAAAGAAAAGTTCGATGTGATGGGCATGACCTGTTCGGCATGCAGCAGTCATGTGGAAAAAGCGGTCTCCAAGGTGGATGGTGTACGGGAAGTACAGGTAAATTTGCTGACCAATTCCATGGTGGTGGACTATGATGAGGCAAAAACGAACGAGGCAGCCATCATTTCGGCGGTGGAAAAGGGTGGTTATGGCGCCAAAAAAGCTGGTGTGAAGACTGTGGCCGATCAGCAGCCGGAAAATCTGGCTGAAGAGGAAATGAAGGAAAAGAAACATCGTTTCTGCTGGTCACTGGTATTTTTAATCCCACTATTTTATCTTTCCATGGGGCATATGATGGGCTGGCCATTACCCCAGATTTTCACAGCGGAAGAGAATATGATGGTGTTTGGACTGACATTGTTGCTGTTGACCATCCCTATTTTATTTTTAAACCGCACCTATTTTATCAAAGGGTATGAGAGCTTATTTCACTTGGCTCCCAATATGGATAGTTTGATTGCGGTGGGGTCTTCGGCGGCGTTTATTTATAGCGTCTATTCCCTCTTTCAAGCTGGCTATTGGCTTGGGCATGGAGATATGGCGCAGGCGCATACCCATATCATGGATCTATATTTTGAATCGGCGGGTATGATTCTTACCTTGATTACGTTAGGGAAATATTTTGAAAGCCGCTCGAAGGGGCGTACCAGCCAAGCCATTAGCCGATTGTTGGATTTGGCACCCAAAATGGCCACGGTGCTGCGGGGAGATACGCCGGTGGAAGTACCAGTGGAAGAAGTGATGGTAGGAGATATCTTGTTGGTGCGTCCAGGAGAACGCATTCCTGTAGACGGCGTAGTGACAGAGGGACGTTCAGCGGTGGATGAATCGGCGATTACTGGGGAGAGCATTCCAGTGGAAAAAGAAGTCGGCAGTAAAGTGGTTTGTGCCACGATGAATAAAACCGGCAGCTTTCGTTTCCGCGCCACCAAGGTGGGATCAGATACCACGTTGGCCCAGATCATTCAGTTGGTAGAGGAGGCTTCTGCCAGCAAGGCCCCCATCAGCAAGTTGGCGGACCGAGTGGCCGGTGTGTTTGTGCCTGTGGTGATGTGCATTGCCTTAGCGGCGGCGATTGTATGGCTTTTGGCTGGATACAGCTTCTCATTTGCCTTATCCATTGGCATTGCTGTGCTGGTCATCAGCTGCCCGTGTGCTTTGGGTCTGGCAACGCCCACAGCGATTATGGTGGGAACCGGTAAAGGCGCAGAACGGGGCATCCTGATTAAATCGGCAGAATGCCTGGAGACGGCTCATTTAATTCAAACTGTGGTATTGGACAAAACAGGTACCATAACCCAGGGGAAACCCCAGGTAACCGATGTGATTCCCTTTGGTGGAATCAGTAAAGAAGAACTGCTGTCCATTGCAGCCTCGGCAGAACGGGATTCAGAGCATCCTCTGGCGGATGCGGTGCTGACGAAGGCGAAGGAAGAAGGCATTGCACTGCAAAAGGTGGAGCAGTTCCGGGCCGAAAGCGGGAGAGGCATCCATTGTGTGGTAAATGGCCGAACCATTGTGGGCGGCAATGCAAAGGCCATGCAGGAAAATGGCGTGGCAATGGAAGAGGCACAGCAGATCGCCGATCGTTTGGCAAAAGAGGGAAAAACACCCCTGTTTTTTGCCGCTGATGGCCAACTTTTAGGCGTGGTGGCAGCCATGGATTTGGTAAAGCCTGACAGTGCTCAGGCAGTACGCCAGCTCCAGAAAGATGGTATAGAAGTGGTAATGCTCACAGGGGATAATGAATTGACGGCCCAAGCGGTGGCCCGGCAAATAGGTGTAGACCGAGTGGTAGCGCAAGTACTGCCGGCAGATAAAGAAAAAGAAATCCGCCGTATCCAAGAAAGTGGCCGTAAAGTGGCGATGGTAGGCGATGGTATTAATGATGCGCCGGCACTTGCTAGGGCAGATGTGGGCATTGCCATTGGTGCAGGCACAGATGTGGCTGTGGAAAGTGCAGGCATCGTATTGATGCAAAACAGTCTTTTGAAAGTGGTGGAGGCCATTGAACTTAGTCGGGCTACCATTCGCAATATTAAGCAAAACCTGTTTTGGGCATTCTTCTATAATGTTATTGGGATTCCAGTGGCTTGTGGGATCTTGTACCCCGCTTTTCAGATCAAGTTGAATCCTATGATTGGCGCAGCAGCCATGAGCTGCAGCTCTGTATTTGTGGTAACCAATGCGCTGCGGCTGCGGTTTTTTAAACCTTCGTTTACAACGGAGGAATCTTCTTCCGTTTCTAATTCTAATCTTTCTCATACGACCAAAACGAGTACACCGGTGTGCTCATGCACACCCACACAACAAAAGGAGGAACCCATGATGAAAAAAACAATTTCAATTGAAGGAATGTCTTGCGTACATTGCGTTAGCCATGTGGAAAAGGCGCTTAATGCCATTGATGGTGTTCATGCCAATGTCAGCTTGGAAAACAAAAATGCCGTAGTAGATCTTACCAAAGATGTCAGCGATGACACTCTGAAAAATGCAGTGAAGGAAGCCGGCTACGAAGTGACCGGTATTCAATAAGAGATGCAGGCGGATAAGAAAACCATCGAGCGTTTAGTTAAGACGGCTCGTGGTCAGTTAGACGGCATTCTGAAAATGGTGGAAGAAGACCGCTATTGCATGGATATTTCAAATCAGCTGATGGCGGCAGATGCAATTTTGCGTAAGGCCAATAAAGAAGTGCTGTTGGCCCATATGAAAGGATGTGTCAAAGAAGCCTTTCAGACGGGCAATGGAGATCAGAAAATTGAAGAATTTGTGGAAATGCTCGATAAAATGACAAAGTGAAAGGCGATGATTTTTCGCATCATTTGCTGGGAAAAAAGTGTCAGTTGAAGCAAGAAGCAAGTTCTTCTGCAACAGAAAAGGGCGGCCGCTGGAAAGGCGCGCCCCTATAAAGAAGTAATTTGAATGTCGCAGGGCGGCATGGCTGAAAGGTCATGCCGTCCTGCCTTTTCTTTGCCGTTCCACAGTCTGATCATCGCCCGGCAGGTTGAC
>CAJFIN010000026.1 GCA_904381335.1 Candidatus Neoanaerotignum galli
GGATCTGCTGAAAAACAGGGATGGATTGATGCTGGGGATTTGTAACGGTTTTCAGGCATTGGTAAAACTTGGCCTCGTGCCCTATGGTGAAATTCGGGATCTATCGAAGGACAGCCCTACATTAACCTATAATTCCATTGGCCGCCATGTAAGCTGCATGGTGGAAACGAAGATCGTTTCTGATTTGTCGCCTTGGCTTTGGAATGTGTCTGTGGGTGACCGGTTCACTATCCCTGTTTCTCATGGAGAAGGACGGTTTATTGCGCCGCGGGAAGTAATGGAGACGCTTTTTGCTAATGGCCAGGTTGCCACCCAGTATGTTGACCCAGACGGACAACCCACCTATGATATTCGTTATAACCCCAATGGGTCGATGCTGGCCATTGAAGGAATTACCAGTCCGGATGGCCGCGTGCTAGGGAAAATGGGCCATTCCGAACGTATTGGCCATGGCCTTTATCGGAATATTCCTGGGGAGAAGGATCAAAAGATTTTTTCTTCTGGTGTGAACTATTACCTGTAAAAAAGGAGGAATTTCTGGATGAGGGTGGCTGCGATGGTAATTAGTGCGGTTTGTTTTGTGCTTTCCGCATTACTGTTGGCATTTTCTATTGTGAACCTCGTTTCCGCACATCAGCGGAGATGATGTAGATAAAGGACTAAATGCTCAAAGGGCAAATAAGAGGAGGTAATTCACATGGTTCAAGTAGGTATCAATGGGTTTGGACGTATCGGCCGTCTGGTATTGCGGGCATCTTTGACCAAAGACGATATTAAGGTTGTTGCCGTAAACGATCCGTTCCTGGATCCGGAATATATGGCCTATATGATGAAATATGATAGTGCACAGGGCCGGTTTAATGGTACGGTGGAAGCAAAAGATGGAAAACTGATTGTCAATGGAAATGAGATCACTGTGTTTGCCTGCATGGATCCTGCAACCATTCCTTGGAAAGAAGCAGGCGTTGATTATGTGGTAGAATCTACCGGTGCATTTACTACCACCGATAAAGCAAAAGCACATTTTCAGGGTGGGGCAAAAAAAGTGGTGATTTCTGCACCTTCTGCTGATGCGCCAATGTTTGTTATGGGCGTAAACCAGGATAAATACACCAAAGATATGAAGATTGTCTCTAACGCCAGCTGTACCACCAACTGTTTGGCTCCGCTGACTAAAGTAATCAATGATAACTTTGGTATTGTGGAAGGCTTGATGACCACAGTTCATTCGACTACCGCTACGCAAAAGACAGTGGATGGACCTTCTAAGAAGGACTGGAGAGGCGGTCGTGCTGCTGCAGCCAATATCATTCCTTCTTCTACTGGTGCAGCAAAAGCTGTGGGCAAAGTGATTCCTGAATTAAATGGGAAACTGACCGGCATGAGCTTCCGGGTGCCCACGATTGATGTGTCCGTAGTGGATGTTACGTTCCGGCTGGAAAAAGCAGCTACTTATGATGAAATTAAAGCTGCAGTAAAAGCTGCTTCTGAAGGGCCCATGAAAGGGATCCTGGGTTATACGGAAGATGCTGTAGTTTCCAGCGACTTTTTGGGCGATAGCCATACCTCTATTTTTGACGCCAGCGCAGGGATTGCTCTGAATGACCATTTTGTAAAACTCATCAGCTGGTATGACAATGAATGGGGTTACAGCAACAAAGTTGTGGAATTGATGGAGCATATGGCAAAGGTGGATGCGCAATAACGCGTAGATACGTTTTGCCGGTTCCTGAAAAAAACGCATGACCAATAGGTCATGCGTTTTTTGTATGCATTCCCTCATCGGACAATGGTATGGATTTATCGGTAAAAGATAGAAAAAATATCTTTTGAAAAAAGAGGGATACCGGCTGGGAACGAAAAAAGATAATCCAAGTATGTTATACTTTGATAGAAAAAATGGGAAATAAAGACCCGTCAGGCAGATTGTCCAAGAAAGTGACGAAAAAAAAGCACTTGATTTTCTTCTCATAACCCAGTATGATAGAGGGCGAATGTGGCATTTGAATCTATTATTAAGGTAGAAAAACTTCGGCAAGGCAAGGGGGAGCAAAATCGATGGATGAAAACCTAGCCATGATGTGGTTAACCCGATCCTTAGGTCTCAATTTAAAGAAAGTGAAACATCTCCTTTCGGTCTGTCAACGTGCGGAACAAGTGTATGCCATGACAGCAGGGCAGCTGCGGCACTTGGCTGGAGTGGATGAGACGATGGTATCAGCGCTGGAAAAGGGAAAGCAGATATTGCCTGCCTGGCAAAAAGAAATGGAGCAGGCTAAAGTGCGGTATCTGTCGGTCTATGACCCAGCGTTTCCCCAATGGCTTAGAGAAGTCTATCAGCCGCCAGTGGGACTTTATGTACGCGGTACATTTCCCTGCCAGCAGGAGCAAGCCATCAGTATGATCGGCGCCCGGCGCTGTTCCCGGTATGGGAAGGATGTGGCCCATCAAACGGCGCAAGCCTTAGCGAAAGATGGTTTTTGGATTGTCAGCGGTATGGCGGAGGGAATTGATTCCATTTGCCACGAGGGTGCATTAGATGCTGGTGGGAATACCATTGCGGTATTGGGTTTTGGCCATAACCGATGCTATCCTGCTTCAAAGCGCGCTTTAATGGAACGAATCGCTGGCCAAGGTGCTGTGATCAGCGAGTATCCGCCAAATCATCCGGCGGGAAAATATACCTTTCCTCAGCGAAACCGCATCATTGCCGGGTTGTCCTCAGGGCTGATTGTGGTGGAGGCAGGCAAACACAGCGGTACAATGATTACTGTGGATTTTGCTTTAGATGCCGGCCGGACAGTGATGGCATTTCCATCGAATGTCACCAGCCGGTTCGGAGAAGGCACCAACCATTTGATTCAGCAGGGATGTCCCATCATTACTTGTATGGAAGATATTTATATAGAATTGGGCCATGCGCCCCATCTGCAAACGTCAAAACAAGAAAAACCAGAAAAACAGGACGAACAAACGGATCTTTCGCCCCAGGAGATGCAGGTGCTTCAGGCGTTAGGTGAAGAAGAAATAGCGGTGGAGCTGTTACGAGAAAAAACAGACTTACCGATGGCGCAGCTTAAGTCGGTTTTAACGATGCTGGAAATCTATGGGCAGGTAGAACGACTGCCCCAAGAGCGTTATCGGAAAATCAGAATGATGAGGTGAACAAGCGACATGGCAGCAGCAAAGACGGCCAAACCAAAGGCCAAACGGAAGAAAAAACAGTATTTAGTCATTGTGGAATCCCCGGCAAAGGCCAGCACCATAAAGAAATTTCTTGGTGCTTCTTATACCATTGAGGCATCTATGGGCCATGTGCGTGACTTGCCCAAAAGCCAATTAGGCGTGGATATCGAACATGACTTTGAGCCTCATTATATTACCATTCGCGGGAAGGGAGATCTATTGGCGAAACTCCGAAAAGCGAGTAAAGCGGCAGACAAAGTGTTTTTGGCCACTGACCCAGACCGGGAAGGTGAGGCCATTAGCTGGCATTTGGTGCACGCGCTGAATTTATCGGAGGAACAGTATAGCAGGATTACCTTTAACGAAATCACAGAACATGCCGTCAAACATTCCTTTGATGCGGCTCGAGAGATCGATATGGATCTGGTAGATGCGCAGCAGGCACGCCGGGTGCTGGACCGGGTGGTGGGGTATTCGTTAAGCCGTTTGCTCTGGGATAAAGTGAAAAAAGGACTCAGCGGCGGACGAGTGCAGTCCGTAGCACTGCGCCTGATTTGTGATCGGGAAGAAGAGATTCAAAGCTTTATTCCCGAGGAATATTGGTCTTTGGATGGAATGTTTGCCAGCGGCAAAACAAAATGGAAGGCCGCCTATATTGGCGCCAATGGCACAAAAGAGATTCCGAAGTGTCAGGCGGAAATGGATCAGCTGGTGGCGGATATCCAAAAACAAAGCTTTACTGTGGCAGAGGTAAAAAAAGGCAGCCGGATTCGCCGGCCTTTTCCGCCTTTTACCACCAGCACGTTACAGCAGGAGGCCAGCAAATATTTGAACTTGACCGCCCAAAAGACGATGATGATTGCTCAGCAATTATACGAGGGTGTGGAAGTGAAGGGAGAGGGCACGCTGGGTCTGGTCAGCTATATCCGTACGGACTCTGTCCGCATTAGCGATGAGGCCTATACGGATATGAAAGCGTGGATTGAGGAGCAGTTTGGCCAGGCGTATCTGCCTGCCCAGCGCAATGTCTACAAGTCAAAAAATAAAGCCCAGGACGCACATGAGGCCATCCGACCGACGTATATCCATCAGACGCCGGAAAAATTGAAAGAATCTCTTTCTCGGGATCAATACCGGCTGTATAAGCTGATTTGGGAGCGAGCTTTAGCTAGCCAAATGGCCCCGGCAGAATATGATACCCAGTCTGTGACACTGCGCGGAGGCGCGTATGAGTTTCGCACGGCTGGATCGGTGATAAAATTTCCGGGCTTTTTACAAGTGTATGATAAAGTGGACGAAGGAGAGGACAATCAAAAGATGGTGCTGGTAAAAGAAGGGGAGGCATTGGCGCTTTTATCCCTAGACCCACAGCAGCATTTTACCCAGCCGCCTGCCCGCTTTAGTGATGCATCGCTCATCAAAACTCTGGAAGAATTAGGTGTGGGGCGGCCAAGTACCTATGCGCCCACCATTGCAACGATCTTAAACCGGTATTATGTGGTGAAAGAAAAGAAATTATTTTATCCCACAGAATTAGGCGGGATTGTGAATGAAATTATGCGGGAATATTTTCCGGATATTGTCAACGTAGATTTTACGGCTGGTATGGAAGAGGAGCTTGACAGCGTGGAAGAGGGGAAGATCCCCTGGAAGGAGACCATCCGGAAGTTTTATCCGATTTTTGAAAAGGAAATGAAAAACGCAGAGGAAAAACTCTCCAAAGTAGAACTGAAAGATGAAGTCACCGATGTGATCTGTGAAAAATGCGGACGAAATATGGTGGTCAAATATGGCCGGTATGGTAAGTTTTTGGCCTGCCCAGGGTTTCCGGAGTGTTCCAATACAAAGCCACTTTTTGAAGATGCCGGTGTGAAATGCCCGAAATGCGGCAAACGGGTTTTGCTAAAAAAGACAAAAAAAGGACGCCTTTACTATGGGTGTGAAGACCATCCAGAGCACTGTGATTTTGTCAGCTGGAATAAGCCGGTGGAGGAAAGATGCCCGAAATGCGGTGGGTATATGGTGTTAAAGGGGACGAAGCATCCCAAAATTGTTTGTGCTGACCCAGCCTGCGGGTTTCAAAAAGATGCACCGGAAAAAGAGGAAGACTAAAAAAACAGGAGCGAATGCTCCTGTTTTTTGCTTAGAGAAACAGAGGCGTTAGATACGGGATGAAAAGCAGGCATTTGTCCTTGATAGAGGAATAAACAGGAAAAGGCGCAGTGAATCGATTTGATCCTTTGTTCACCCATAGACCAGATACAGAGGAAGTAGTCGCAGGAAAGAAATCATCTGATGGGGAGAAATGCTTTTGCAGGAGATTTGGTACAACAAAATGGGCGAAAAATCAGATGAGTTAAATGGTGAATAAAAAATGAAATAAAACAGCTAATATGCCGTTATATATGTGACACAAGGTCTTTTTGGGGAACGATGGATGGCAAAAAACGCCGAAGTTAGGAAGCGGGTTCTTCCAGAGAAAAGGTAAAGGAATGGATTTCTTCGGGGGTTATATAAGTGTCATCTAAAGGAAAAATCACATCGGTGTGGGCTGTTTCCACCGCCGCCAATCGCTTTTGTCACCACCACAGGAACATCGTTGATAACTGCATGGACCTGTTTCGCCAGCAAAGCAGGATCATTGTCAGTGGGTTCTCCGCGGTTTTCTGAGACAAGAGAAAGTAGATTTGTTTGTATCCCCGCCGCCGGCAAAGAGACGTTTTGGTAAATGGCAATGGTGAGGGTCAAGCCGCTTTGTTTGCTCCAAGCGAAAGAAGGGGTGATGAGATGGATGTTTTCCCCAGTGAAGATGGGGATACCTTGCGGATCTCGCGTCATAGTCAAGGTAAAGGAATCAGCGGGGGAATCTGCAGGGGATGGGTCACCTGTATCTATTGCCCAGTGCCAGGCGGGGGTAGAGATGAAAGAAACAACGCCATCTTGCCCCGTTGTGACAACGCCATAGGGGGTTAGAGAGGAGAGGGGTAGTAAGGTATAGCCATTTGCATTATAACTTTCTACCGGTATACCGCTAAGCTGAGTGACAATATCCGTTTCATATAGGGGAAGGGTAGGGTTAGATAAGGGCGCCGGAGATGCTGCATCCGGATTGGGCAGCGTCACAGTATCATAGATATCAAGGGTGCGTAAGGCATCATCATAGTGGATAGAAAAGCCATATCCTTCTAACTGTTCTGCTATGACACAAACTTTGCCATCCACATGGTAGGCTGGCAGGCAGACGCCATTGACATAAGCACCTTGAGGCAGAAGCTGGGCTTGGCTGGCAGCTAAAACGGGATGAGCAGTGAAGAGAAGAAAAAATGTCATCGTAGTAAGCAATAGATTTCGTTTCATAAAAGTCCTCCTTTCCCATGTGATGATGGTTTTTTATTTCTTTTAGTATACCCATTTGAAAGACTTCTGGCAATGGCATAGGTTCGATGATTATTTCACAAACGGTCTATCCCTTTGAAAACAGAAAAAAGCACTTTTTTTTAACTTAAAAAATTCAGTCCCTTTTTTGATGGATGTATTTTGCCAGAGTAAAAGAAAATCACGAAAACATAGGAAAAACAAGGGCTTTTTATCCAATCTGTATCGTTGAATCCACCTAGGAGGATAGGATAAGAGTGAGAAAAGATAGAATCAAGAGAAAATTTCTTTGTCAAAATTATAATAATGATTGAAAAAGTGATGGGTTTGTCCTATAATAAAAGCAAGGTATTGTAAAAAAATTTTGTTTTTTAGGAGGTATTCATATGAAGAAAGCTGGCGTGATCGGCGGCGGACAGATGGGCATGGATATTGCGCAGCTGTTTGCAAAAGCAGGCATGGATGTAGTCGTTAGAGATATGACCGATGAAATTCTGGCTGGCAGCAAAGCAAAACTGGAAAAGAGCCTTTCAAAATTGGTTACAAAAGGAAAAATGACGGAAGACGAAAAGGCTGCCATTGAAGGCAAATTCCAGTACACCACAGATTTGCAGGATGTAAAAGACTGCGATATCATTGTGGAAGCAATCGTAGAAAACGTAGAAGTGAAAAAGAGCGTATTTAAAGAACTGGACGCTATTTGCGATGAAAAGACCATTCTGGCTACCAATACCTCTTCTATTTCCATCACGGAAATTGCTTCTTCTGTAAAACGTACCGGCAAATTCATCGGTATGCATTTCTTTAATCCTGCTACTGTGATGAAATTGGTAGAAGTGATCCGCGGCTATGAGACAAGCGATGAAACTTTCAATGCCATCTATGAGCTTTCTAAAACCTTGGGCAAAGACCCCATCGAAGTACATGAAGGCCCTGGCTTTGTGGTAAACCGCCTGCTGATTCCGATGATCAATGAAGCTATTTTCGTATATTCCGAAGGCATCGCTTCTGTAGAAGATATCGACAAAGCAATGCAGCTGGGTGCAAACCATCCTATGGGTCCCCTGGCATTGTCTGACTTGATCGGTAACGATACGGTTCTGCACATTATGGAAGTAATGTATAATGAAACCGGCGATGGCAAATATAGACCTGCTCCCCTGCTTCGGAAAATGGTTCGTGCCAAGAAACTGGGCCGTAAGACCGGCATTGGTTTCTACAACTACAACAAATAAGATCTTTAGGAGGCATCGAGTATGGCAGAATATCAGGAGATCCTCTGCGAAAAGCAGGGACCCATTTGCATTATCAAACTCAATCGTCCCAAAGTGCTCAACGCTTTAGTGCCTTCTGTTTTTACAGAAATCAATCAGGTGCTGGATGAAATTGAAACCGATGGTGTTACCCGCGTTGTCATCCTCACCGGGGAAGGCCGCGCCTTTGCTGCTGGCGCAGACATTTCCTATATGAAGGATATGACCTGTGTAGAAGCAAAGAAATTTGCTGCCGATCAGACTGCGATTATGCGCCGCATGGAAAACATGGGCATTGTATTTATCGCAGCAGTGAACGGCTATGCTTTGGGCGGTGGCTGTGAGCTGTCTATGGCCTGCGATCTGAGAGTGGCAGAGCCCAACACGAAATTTGCTCTGCCGGAAACAAGCTTGGGCATTATCCCCGGCTTTAATGGCACCCAGCGTCTCTCCCGCCTGGTGGGTAAGACCGTGGCCATGGAGATGGTGTTGACCAATAAACGCATTGGTGCAGAAGAAGCCCTGCGTTTGGGCCTGGTAAACTGCGTAGCAGAAGAAGGCAAGCTGATGGATGAAGCCATTGCATTGGCAAACAAAATTGTTGCCAATGGCGCTGTGGCCATTGCTTGCGGGAAAGAAGCTGTGCAGCGTGGTCTGGAAATGGATTTTGACAGCGCGATGGCGCTGGAGACCAGCCTGTTTGGCCTTTTGTTTGGTACGGAAGACCAGAAGGAAGGTATGACGGCTTTTATGGAAAAGAGAAAAGCCGAATTTAAGAACCGCTAATTTTTTAGGAGGATAGGAAAATGATTAAAGACGTAGTAATCGCCAGTGCTGTTAGAACCCCTGTAGGTAAGTTCCAGGGAGCTTTCTCCAATGTATCCGCTGCTGAACTGGGCCGTGTGGTAATTGTAGAAGCTCTGAAAAGAGCTGGCATCACCCCAGATATGGTAGATGAAACTTTGCTTGGCTGCGTACTGCAGGCTGGCCAGTATCAGGGCGTTGCCCGTCAGGCAGCAGTAAATGCTGGTATCCCTGTGGAAAGACCTGCACTTTGCATTAACATGATCTGCGGCTCCGGCCTTCGTTCTGTTGCTATGGCTGCTCAGGCCATTCAGTGCGGTGATGCCGACATCATCGTTTGCGGTGGTACGGAAAATATGACCCGCGCTCCTTATGTTTTGGAAAAAGCCAGAGGCGGTTACCGCATGAATGACGGCATTATTGTGGACAGCATGGTACGCGATGGTTTGACCGATGCTTTCTATCACTATCACATGGGCATCACGGCTGAAAATGTATCTGAAAAATATGGCATCACCAGAGAGATGCAGGATGAATTTGCTTGCAGAAGCCAGAACAGAGCTGAAGCTGCCCAGAAGAGCGGCCGGTTTAAAGATGAAATCGTTCCTGTAACGGTAAAAACCAAAAAAGGCGAAGTAGTTGTTTCTGAAGATGAATTCCCCAGACATGGCACCACCATGGAATCCCTGGCAAAACTGAAACCTGCTTTCAAAGAAGGCGGCACAGTAACGGCTGGTAACTCTTCTGGTGTTAACGATGGCGCTGCTGCTTTGGTTGTTATGAGCGCTGACAAAGCAAAAGAACTGGGTATTACACCTTTGGCTACCATCAAGAGCTATGCTTCTGCTGGTGTAGATCCTCAGATCATGGGCGTTGGCCCCATCTATGCGACTCGTAAAGCCCTGGATAAAGCTGGTTTGACCGTGGCTGATCTGGATCTGATCGAATGCAACGAAGCATTTGCTGCTCAGAGCGTGGCTGTAGCAAATGAGCTGGGCTTTGACATGGATAAAGTAAATGTCAATGGTGGCGCGATTGCCATTGGCCATCCGGTAGGTGCTTCCGGCGCTCGTATTTTGGTAACATTACTGTATGAAATGAAGAAGAGAGGTTCCAAGACCGGTCTGGCTACCCTTTGCATTGGCGGTGGCATGGGCACGGCTCTGATTGTGGAAATGTAATTTTCTTCCTTTCAAACAATACTGTTTTTCCATCAAGATAAGAAAAAAACGGCTTCTTCCTTTGGAAGAGGCCGTTTTTTTGTGTGAAAAGACGGCACTTGTAATGTGGCTGTAATGGTAATGATGGGACAAATATGGTATCTTAGCTTTAGGAAAGAAAGAGGGAACAGCAAAAGGAGGATGAAAGATGAAAAAAGCATGGGTTTTGGGGCTAATGATGGCTTTTTTGGTATCCGTTCCCGCACAGGCGGCTGTGGAATACTATATTGATTCAGAGCAAGTGGAGCCGCCGCTGCCGCCCAGAGCAAATACAGTGGTGGCAGAATTAAATGAGGAATCCTATGTGGCCACATCAAAGCAAGAAGCCATTGAAAATGGTGAAGCACTGATTCGGCAATATTTTGATCCATCTTTTTCGGCATCAGACTATTATCCGGTTGCATCTAGAAGTATGCGCTCGTTTTGGGTGGGCAAAATGGTAAATGGCTTTGTGATGACCAAGCCGGAATATGCGCTGGAATGGGATGGCACGCAGGTAACGGCGATCCAGCGGGAGTTGGTACCCAATTATGATTGTTATTCGTTTCAAATCTTAGATGGAGAGCCAACGGCTCAGCAGGCGGCCGACCTGGTTCGTGCAAAGTATGAGGCCGAGGGAATTGAAGTGCTTTCCTGCACGGCCCGGGGTGGGGATGTGAATGTGGAGGAAACAGGAGAACAGCAGACGGTCTATGTGGTGACGACTAAAATTCAGGGAAAAACAGGAAAAGAGGAGACCTATACAGATCAGGTGCTGGTACGGGGACATGTGGTGTATACCTATCAACCGCATACACCCATTAGTGATGTGCCTCTGATTGACAATGAACCAATACCGGAAATCACGCTGCAGTTTATACCAAAAGAGCAAGCGGTCATAGACGCCCAGGGGATGCGCAGGGATATGGATGGCCTGATGGTGGATGCCTCAGGGCAGATGATGGTGCCGGTGCCGTCATTGCTAGATCTGCTGGATATGTTTGGCTTCAAAGGAACATGGGCCATTTTAGGTGAAGGCAAACCTCAGGTGTACTGGGAAGATTATACCGGGATTTATCAATGGACCTATGATCTGCCCAGCCAGCAGCTGACTATGGTTCGCGGTTTGGGATCGGAAGTGATACCCATGAAGGGATATGCAGTGGGCGAAACGTTGTATTTGCCGTTGCGGGAAATTTTACATACCTTCTCTGTGCCGGATGAGAAAATCCAGTGGGATGAATCCACTGGCCAGGTATCGGTAGATCTGTCGGTTAGTTTGGAAACGGATCAGATTTCGATCTATGTCCGGTATCCGAGTGATATTGCTGAGCAAACCATCACCGACCCGGTGGTCATTCAGCGGATTCAGGAATTATGCCTTTCGGAGACCTTTACCACGTTCAAGAAGGGGGATATGGCCATCCGGGGACCAGAGACCTGTGTGCTTGACTTTCATAATGGTACCAAGCTATATTTTTATGATTCTGTAGATTATTCCGTGGGGAAATTGGTGAATGCGCATGGTATTCCCAGGGATCTGCCGCCTTACTTGCTAAGTCTCAATCCGGTAGAAAAGAATCAATGAAATAGCGATAGAAAATGAGCAGCTTGCCCAAAGGCAGGCTGCTTTGTGGTATATGGGGTGTGGCGCAGAAGAGAAATGAAAAAGCCGCCTGGCATCATTGGGCATAGACAAAATGGCTAGAGAAAGGGAAGAAGTTTCAAGAAAAGACAAAAACTAGACAGAACAAAATACAGTTTGCCGGTGGAAAAGAAAGCATGACTGACAGCAGTGAGGCAAGTTTTTTGGGAAAAATAGATACTGGAAGATGCAGCAGGGCATCCTGGAGTGCGCCACAAAAGAAATTGGATCGGACTGGTTTTTTAGAGGAACCAAAAGAAAGAGGGTATTTCATCATTGCCATTTTGCATGTAAGGCCGATTTGTGGTATAACGGAAGAAGAACAAGGAGAAACGGCGTACTTTTTCTCATGGAGAAAGGATTTGGACATGCGGTAAGTCAATTTTTCCGGCTAAGAAGGCTGCCAGGCAGCATAGGGGGCAGGACAATGATCCATAGTATATCGATATAAACATAGTCCAGGAGAAAAATGGAGTTGCTGCATTTGAGGATGTCTTAAAAAACCATAGAGACTAAAAATCAAACATACAAACGAGTTGTTGTCCAAAGGAGGCGGGAACATGCTGGATCTGATGGCCTATGTCATATTGCCGGTTTATACGGTGCTTTTTGCCCATGGCTATAACTGGATTACCGAAAACTTCACTGTGTTAGCCAATTGGTTTGACCGGAAAGCGGCTTTTGTGGGCTGGGCACTGCTGGTGGGAATCTATTTTGCTGTGACGTTGGGCCGGCTCATTCAGTGGCTGCGGGCTGGCAGATGGGCAAAGGTACTGCTGGTGGTGGATTTGGCATCATTGGCAGTGGCGGTTTGCCTGCCGTATTTGCCAAAGGAATTTCCCAGCGAAGCAGAACTGCATGTGGGCTTTTCTTTTTTGACAGCGATTTTGCTCGGGGTGCAGCTGCTATGGATAACAGGTCGATTTTGTTATTTGCGCAAAGGCGGATGGATTCGATATTATGGGGTGTTGGCAGTCATTTGCCTATTGGGTGTGATATTGGTGCGATCCATCGGTCATGTATCCAGCTTGGTGGAAGTGTTTTTCTCCATTGCCACAGTGCTCTTTAGCCATCGGCTTTATCGATGTATGGCAGCAGAGGTAACAAAAAAACGTAATGATTCCTGATGGGAAGGGAAAATCTATTTACAAAGGCTTTTATTGGGACTAAAATAAAAGAAAGATGTTGAGGGACAGACATTGGTTTTGTTCCCGAAGGGCAACTGCCGCGGCCGCATCGGCCAATACCATTTAGTATCGTGCAGGGAGGGACGGAGTATGGACTACAACAAAGCAGCATTACAGGCACATGCGCAATGGCAAGGGAAAATAGAAGTGGTTTCTCGGGTGGAGATCGATGGGAAGGATGCACTTTCTGTAGCCTATACGCCGGGGGTGGCGGCGCCGTGTCTGGAGATAGAAAAAGAGCCAGATAAGAGCTATCTTTATACCCGCCGGGGCAATCTGGTGTTAGTGGTGACGGATGGTTCGGCGGTATTGGGCCTTGGCAATATTGGCCCGGAAGCAGGAATGCCAGTGATGGAGGGAAAGTGTGTACTTTTTAAGTCGTTTGCCGATGTGGATGCCTTCCCTCTTTGTATTCGGTCGCAGGATGTGGATACCATTGTGCAGACGGTGTCCTTATTGGCAGGCAGTTTTGGCGGGGTGAATTTAGAAGACATTGCTGCGCCTCGTTGTTTTGAAATTGAGCGCAAGCTCAAAGCATCCTGTGAAATTCCCATTTTTCATGATGACCAGCATGGCACAGCTATCATCACATTAGCTGGCCTGATTAACGCCCTAAAGATAACGGGCAAAAAGAAGGAAAAGGTGCGCGTGGTGATTCATGGCGTTGGTGCGGCAGGCATATCCATTGCAAAGCTTTTGCTGCACTCTGGGTTTACGGATTTAATCCTTTGTGACAGCAAAGGTGCCATTTATGAAGGCCGTGATGGGATGAACCCGGTAAAAGAAGAGATGGCTCGCTTGACGAACCGGCAAAAACAGGCAGGGGCTTTGGCCGAGGTGATTCAAGGCGCGGATATTTTTATTGGCGTCAGCGTTGGCGGCGTGCTGACAAAACAGATGGTGTCCACCATGGCTAAGGATGCGGTGGTTTTTGCTTGTGCCAACCCTGTGCCGGAAATTTGGCCGGAAGAGGCCAAAGCAGGTGGTGCACGCATTGTGGCCACGGGCCGAAGTGATTATCCCAATCAAATCAATAATGTATTGGCGTTTCCAGGTATTTTCCGAGGGGCTCTGGATGTTAGGGCGTCTGATATTAATGAAGAAATGTATTTAGCCGCTGCATATGCTCTTGCTGGTTTATTGGAGGAAGATGAATTGACAGAGGATGCCGTGATTCCCACGGTGTTTGATGCGCGGGTTTGTCCGGCAGTGGCTGCCGCAGTGGCCCGGGCAGCAGTAGAAAGCGGCGTGGCCCGCAGTCCGAAATCTTATGAGGAGGAACTGCAGGATGTGAAAAAGCGCATGGAGCAAAAGAAGGTTCCTCATTGATCTTTAGCAGTGGGCGTTTTCTGCCTGTGCTTCTAAGATGTGAGGAAGGAAAGGGAGAACGAGGTTGGAACAAAAGGAGTTAAAAAAGACATTGGGGCGTTCTGCCGCCATGGCTACCGTGGTTGGCTGCGTCATTGGTTCCGGCGTATTTTTTAAGCCGCAGGCCATTTATACGGCCACAGGCGGCGCGCCGGGGCTGGGAGTATTGGCCTGGCTGATTACAGGAATCATGTGTGTAGCGGCGGCGATGACTTTTGCTGAAGTGGCGATTTTAATCCCGAAAACCGGCGGGATGGTGGCTTATTTAGAAGAAGCCTTTGGAAAAAAAGTGGGCTTTTTAGCCGGTTGGATGCAGACGGTGCTCTTTTATCCAGCCATGATTGCGGCTTTGGCCGTGGCCTTTGGGCAGCAAGCGGCTATTTTTGTAGGTGATAGCGCTACAGTGCCAGTGGCCATTTTGTTGGTACTATTTGTGGTGATACTTAATAACTTCGGCTCGGATGTGGGCGGACGGGCCCAAGTGCTTTTTACGGTTTGCAAATTGGTTCCGCTGTTTGTATTGATGATATTTGGATTTTTACGGGGCAGCGGAGAGAATCCTATTTTGACACCCATGGTGGGCGAGGGCCTTTCGGTGGGAAGCGTATTGGGACAGCTGATGGTATCGGTGTTGTTTGCTTTTGATGGCTGGACGAATGTGGGTGCTGTGGCCGGAGAAATGAAAAATCCGGCAAAGGATCTGCCTATGGCGATTGTGGGCGGCGTTTCAGTGATTACTGCCATTTATCTGATTATCAATTTGGCCTATCTTTGGGTTTTGCCGGCCGATGTGCTTCAGCATGAAGCGGCTCCGGCTGCGGCAGTGGCTCAGGTCATTTTTGGTGATGCAGGGGCCAAAATCATCTCTGTGGGCATTATGATTTCTGTGCTGGGTACTACCAATGGCTTTACTTTGGCTGGCTCACGGGTATGCTATTCGCTGGCAGCACGGGGCGATCTGCCCAAAAGCCGTCTTTTGGCTCGGCTCAATCGCTATGCCGTACCTTCCGGATCATTGTTTTTGGTGGGGGGACTAGGCTGCCTTTATGCTATTTCGGGTCAATTTAACCGATTGAGCGATCTGGCGGTGTTTTCCTGCTGGATTTTTTATACCCTGACTTTTGCTACAGTATTTGTCTTTCGGAAACAGCGGCCGGATGAAACCAGGGCCTATCGGGTGCCTTTTTACCCGGTGATCCCTTTGGTGGCCATTGTCAGCGGCTGTTATGTGATTATCAATCAATTGTTTTTGGCAGGAAGCACTACCACACTGCTGGCGCTGGTGGGCATAGCAGTAACGTTGATGGGCCTTCCCGTATATGTTGGGGTTCATCATTGTCAAAAATCAGACGGAAAAGCATAACTGCTTTTTCTATATAGGTACTTAATCTCATAGATGGAAAAAGGAGGTTCTAAAGATGAATGAAATGGTAAAAGCTTTACAGCAGACCGGTGTGTTTGCTGTGGCAACAGTGGAAAACGGCGAGCCAAAGGTACGTCCTTTTGGTGCTGTGGCAGAGTTTGAGGGAAAGCTTTACCTATGTACAGGCAACCAAAAAGCCGTCTATCGTCAAATCAAGGCCCATCCTCAAGTGCAAATTTGTGGCTGGAATGCAGATGCCACTTGGGTGCGCCTGGAAGGCACATTAGTGGAGGACAGCCGACTGGAAGCAAAGGAGGCCATGCTCCAAGCAGTACCTATTTTACAGAAAATGTACCGTGTAGATGATGGTGTATTCACCGTGTTTTATTTGGATCAGGCAAAGGCATGGCATTGCACCATGACGGGAGAACCTGTTCCGTTTACAGCATAAGCCGTTTGAAAGAGCCCTTTTGACGCAGTTTCTGCGCCGAAGGGTTTTTTTATTGAAGATTAAATTGCAGGAATTTTTTGCAACCCGTTTGGATTAGCAGGGAAAAGATCAAAACGAAAGATAGTATCGATGGCGGCTGCATAGCTGCTTAGCGGGTATGAAAAGCATCCCTCAGCGTGGTTTGTCAGAAAGGATTTTGACCGGGCAGGGTTCTTTTTTATTGCTGAGCAGCATTTCCTTCTTTTGGCTAGCAGAAACGTTTCTGGCAGGGACTTTTTCTTGACAACAGATCGAGGAAACGATATACTCTATTTATCTTACAAATGTAAGATGTTTTGCTCTAAAATATTACTAATGTAAGAAAAGGAGGAATATTATTTGTTTCGTCAAAAACGAAGACTGCCATGGAAGGCGATTTTGATGGCAGGCGCTTGCGCCGTTCTATTGGGCGGCGGCATTTGGTGGGAAAAAACCATGTCTGGTACACCGCAGCAGCGATTGACAGCATATTATGTGGCAGTGGAGGCAGGTGAATATGAGCGGATGTATGATTATTTAACGCTTCCTTCCCAGCAGAATAAGCCCTGGGAAGAATTTTTGCAGCGAAACGAAGCCATTTATACTGGCATTGGTTTATCTGATGCTTCCATTACCATCTGGAAGGTGGAGCAAGAGGGTTTTTTTGATGCTCAAATCACTTTTGATGTTGCAATGGATACGGATGCAGGAGGGCTTGTGGCTGCTATGAAAGCTCAGCTTCGGCGAGAATGGGGCCGGGGATGGCGCATCGTATGGCAGGATAGCTTGATTTTTCCCTCTCTCACAGCGGAAGATACTGTGCAAGTGCGGACGGAAAAAGCTACCCGAGGACGCATACTCGACCGAAATGGCCGGGTACTCGCTGGGCAAGGCGAGGCCAGCAGCGTTGGTTTGGTGCCTGGAAAAATGAAACAAGACCCGGGGGAAGATTTGGAAAAGCTGGCCGCGTTATTGGAGATGGACCAGGAAGTGATCGAAGAAAAATTAGCTGCTTCCTGGGTGCAGGACGATAGTTTCGTCCCTTTAAAGACCATAGAAAAAGTGGATGAACTGGCCTTAATTTCACCCTTACCTTCGGATAAGGCATTGGAAAACCAAGTGTTGCAGGACGCCTTGCTTTCCATTGATGGCGTGATGATCCAAGATATTGAAGTAAGGGAATACCCCTTACGGGAAAAGGCTTCCCATCTGACGGGCTATGTACAAAATGTAACGGCGGAAGATTTGTCTGAGCTAGAAGGGTATCAGGCAGATAGCGTCATTGGCCGAAGCGGACTGGAAAGCTTGTATGAGGCGAAGCTGAAAGGGTTAGACGGCGTTTCGATTGCGATTGTAGATCCATCGGGAAAAGTGAAAGATATTGTGGCCAGGCAGCCAAAAATCAATGGCACGGATCTATATCTTACAATTGACGTCTCATTACAGGCTAGCTTATACGAGCTGTTTTCGGAGGTGGAAAGTGCGTCTGTGGCCTTAAATCCAGAAACGGGCGAGGTATTGGCACTGGTCAGCACGCCGTCTTTTAATAGCAATGACTTTGTGCTTGGTTTATCCCAGCAGGCTTGGACGGAGCTGAATGAAGACCCAAGGCTGCCCATGCTTAACCGGTTTCGCCAAACATTTTGTCCTGGTTCTACCATGAAACCGATCATTGCTGCCCTAGGTCTGACAGCTGGGGTATTGACCGGGGAAGAGGATTTTGGCTATGAAGGTCGTACATGGCGGAAAGATGAAAGTTGGGGCGGCTATTTCATCTCTACCACAAAGGCTTACGAACCGGTAACATTGGAAAATGCGCTAAAGTATTCGGATAATATTTATTTTGCGAAAGTGGCTTTAAAATTGGGTGCCAAGCAGTTTTGTGACGGTCTTACCTCGATGGGGTTTGGGGAGAAGGTGCCTTTTCCGATTTGGATGGGCGTCTCACAATTTTCGAATGATGGGCAGATAATAGATGATGAGATTTTGCTAGCTGACAGTGGATATGGGCAAGGACAGTTATTGGTCAACCCATTCCATATGGCAGTGATGTATACCGCATTTTATCATGATGGCGATATGATTCAGCCCAAGCTGTTATTCGATGGAGCAAAGGAAGGAACCATATGGAAAGAACATGTTTTTTCTGCGCAGGCGGCACAAGAGGTGCGGGAAGATATGGTATCGGTCATTGAAAGCCCAGATGCCACCGGGGCCAAGGGAAAAATTGATGGTGTACGTTTGGCCGGAAAAACAGGAACGGCAGAACTAAAAGCGACCAAAGACAGCGAGGGAGCGGAGATCGGATGGTATGCAGTGATGAGTTTAGATCAGGAAAAACCGCTCTTGATTGTGACAATGGTGGAAAATGTCCGGCCTTTTGGCGGATGCAGTTATGTGGTGGAACGGGTGCGGCAGGCGATGGAAAATGTTTGGTATGATTAAGAAACGATCTGTATTGCTGGCGCTTTGCTTTTTAGCATAGTACGCTCCTGAAGGCATACGGAAAATCTTGCGCGATCCACCAATTGCTTGTCACAAAGCCTTTTAAGCCATATCAAGGGGGGCTCTGGCTAAGGAAGCCTTGTTTTATTGTTTTTAAAAACGGTGAGGATTGGATTTGTGACAAATTTAGGGGATGGCAGTGTTCAGATCCAAACTACTCCGGATTTAACAGAAAAATTAAAAAAATGTAATGAAAACGCAAAAAAATAGTAGAAAATTAAAAAAATATAAATGGCCGGACAATTTGGCTTCTACGGCTAAAATGGGAACGCTAAGCGCAAACGGGGTTGAATTAAAAATATTGAAAAATCAATGTTTTTACATAAGACAAGCTAGATGGTCAGGTCAAAAATGGAGTAGAAATATATGGCAGTGTGTTTTTAATCAGTGGAACGGCGGAAGTAGAAAAATGGGCGGCAGAAAAACTGAATAAAGAAAAGGATAAAGATCTGATAGAAATCCATTTATCAGGCAGAGAAATTGAAATTGTTAATAGTTTAGACAAAAAACAACCCCGCTAATCTAATATAGCGGGGCTATTTTTGCATTTTTATATCCAATTTTTCTCGTTTTCTTACTGTTCTCGTGATTTTTTTAAAAACAATCACGGGCCGCAATTTGAAAAAATCAAAGAATATATATGATAGATCGTACCAAAAACGTACCAGTTCAGTTTTTTTGAATCAAATTAATTGCCCAAAAGCATTTTAACTTATCTAAAAACGCATAAAATACGCGATATGAAACGTGCTGAACATAAAAAATCGTCCCGCTAGAAAATAACCCAGTGCATCATTTTTTGCCGCATTAGTATCAGATCGAGCATTTTTTGCATGAAAAAAACAGCTGAAACAGAGAGGAGTATCTGTTTCAGCTGTTTTTTTTAAAAGACCGAAAGGTAAGGCAAACAACAAAAACCCCTGCCGCAACGGCATACTGGCAGGGTACAGGAGACAGTCGAAAAAAATAAACAAAAAATCATTGCGGATCTTCAGGTTTCTCTGATTGTTTTGTATTATATTGGGTTCGATGCTGTGCAACTTTTAAATTTTTACTTGAGGCCAGGTTATCATTGCCTAATTTCAGCCATTGGCAAAGGTCTGATACAGTTTCTTGCTGTTTTTGGGGCAGATGACTCCAATTTTCCAAAAGCATTTCCCCCTCCAAAGGCATTGTGGATGGGTTATAAGGGTTTCGGATATCACTGACGCATAACAGATAATCTAAAGAAACCTGAAAACAAGCGGCAATCTTTTTTAAGTCGCGGATCGAAGGTTCGTTTCGGCCGGATTCATAGTTCGAAATGGCAGTATATCCATAATTTAATTTTTTACCCAAATCTTCTTGTGTTAAACCAAACTCTTTGCGCAATGAACGAAGACGTTCCTTAAATTCCATAAGGTCACCTCCTTTTCAATGAAAAATAGTTTCTTGGATTTATACGTCTATTTAGACCAAATCCAGTATGAACATAAAAAGGATTATTAAAATATTATAAATATTATAGTAAATAAATCACGAAATTAAAACAAGATGCCACGTTTAGGAAAGTATTATCACAAAAAGAAAGGAAAGAAGGCGAAAAATCCGGTTGATTCACTCATTATGGTGGATGCTAGTCCCAAAAGCCTGCCAAATAGAAGAAGTCAAAATAAAAAGGGAGGATGTTTTGAAAAATAGAAAAGCGGCAGCTAAAATTAAGGTGACCGGTTTTCTTTATTTTCATACGCAAACAAGGAAAATTAGAAAAAACCGGCGCTGCTTCTCATCGATACCACGGACAAAAGGGCAGATGAATAGGGCCCGCATTTTTGATCAACAAGACCCGTTAACCCAAAACACCCAGGGGAGAGAAAAGAAATAGCATCAGAGGGGACAGGCTGCCTTTTCAGAGGATACAGAGTATGATATAATCATTTCAAGATAGCCGTTCATTTGAGCGGGATGAATACAGATCAGAGAAACGGTGGGATAGTTTGGAAGAGAAAAAAAAGATTGTGCTTGGTCTTAGTGGCGGTGTAGATAGTGCTGTGGCGGCTTATCTGCTTCAGCAGCAAGGCTACGAAGTGATAGGCGTAACAATGCTGGTCAGACCCGAAGATCATGAGGGCGCCCAGGATGCCGCTAAAGTGGCGCAAGTGCTAGGTATCGAGCATCGCGTTGTGGATTTTTGCAGTTCGTTTCGCGAAAACGTCATGATGCCCTTTGTATCAGAATATACCCACGGCCGTACGCCAAATCCCTGCGTGATTTGCAATCGAAAAGTCAAGTGGGAGGCGCTGCTGTCAGTGGCAGATCAGGTAGGCGCAGAAGAAGTTGCCACGGGGCACTATGCTTTTGTGGAAAAACTACCGCAAAGCGGGCGGTATAGCCTACGCATGAGTGAGGATAGCAAAAAAGACCAAAGTTATGTGCTGTATGCATTAACGCAAGATCAACTGCGGCGCACGAGGATGCCTTTGGGTGGGTATACGAAAGAACAGATCCGGCAGATTGCCGCCAAATTGGGCCTGCCTGTGGCTCAAAAGCCAGATAGCATGGAGATTTGCTTTATTCCAGATGGGAATTATGTCCGGTTTTTGGAGGATTTTACGGGCCGCACAGCAAAACCTGGTTCGTTTGTGGATGAGCAAGGCCATGTCTTAGGACAACATAAGGGCATTTTGCACTACACCATTGGCCAGCGTAAAGGGTTAGGGATAGCATTTGGTAAGCCTATGTTTGTAAAGGAGATCCGGGCGGCAGAAAATGAAGTCGTGCTTTCTGGTAACGAAGCATTGTTTTCCCAGGTGACTTATGTATCGGAAGTGAATTTTATGGGGTGGGCGTCATTATCCCAGCCGCGCCGGGCCGAAGCCAAGATCCGTTATGCCCACAAAGCATCCCCTTGTACAGTGGAAATAGAGGAAGGGCGCTTGAAGTGCACCTTTGATACACCGCAAAGAGCCATTACGCCGGGACAAAGTCTGGTGGTCTACGATGGGCCATGGATTGCATTGGGAGGAATCATCAGCGAAGAACGCCGAGATGGAGATGCATGGAAATGACTTATCGTGTGCTAACGTACTAAAGTATTTCGTATAGAATGGTGTGTTTTTGGAAAAAAACCAGTCTGTTTTTTGCAAAGAAACAGGCTGGTTTTTCATTTTTCACAAAATTATCGTAAAATTCTTGCAAAAAACAGATAAAATACCGTTTCACTAAATCATGGGTAAAATCTCTTTTATTTTTCGAGATATTGTGGTATACTAGTGATATGTTTTTAATTAAAAAACATATGCTTCTGTATTGCGGACAAAATGGAGGGATCTTATGGACTTCGAATGGAAAGATGTAAAAGCAACAGACCCACAGGCGGCAGAAATCATTGCTCTGGAACTACGCCGACAGAGGAAACATATTGAGTTGATTGCTTCGGAAAACTTCGTATCCAAAGCAGTGATGGAGGCGATGGGCTCTCCGTTGACCAATAAATATGCAGAAGGCTATCCAGGAAAACGCTATTATGGCGGATGCTATGCTGTGGATCAGGCGGAAGAGCTGGCCATTGCCCGGGCAAAAGCCCTTTTTGGCTGTGATCACGTTAATGTACAGCCCCATTCCGGAGCTTCGGCAAATTTGGCAGTGTATTTTGCTCTTTTGCAGCCCGGGGATACGATTTTAGGCATGAATCTTTCTCACGGCGGCCTGCAGAAAAACGCCCATCTGCTTACGGCTTTCCGCAGCGCTGCGGAAAAGGCGAGTCTATCGGGAATAACCCCGGAGCTGTTGATTGACCTGCAGGGGCCTGAGCTTCGGGTGGGAGACCTTGGGGCGCCTCTTTCTTTGCAGGATGGGGAAAGGGTATGGTTTTATCCAGAAAAGGGAAATCCAAAAGGAAAAAAGGCAGCCAAAGAGC
>CAJFIN010000027.1 GCA_904381335.1 Candidatus Neoanaerotignum galli
TCAATCAGGTCAATACGCTTTCCGGCCTGTTGGGGCCGGTAATCGGTGGCGTGATGTTCACCCTTTGGGGCATTTATCCGATTTTGCTTTTGAGTGCGGTGTGTTTTACTTTCTCCGCCATCATGGAAATCTTTATCCACATCCCGCATGAAAAACGCCCGCGTGAAGTCGGCGTATTTCGGGTAGTCGGAATGGACTTGAAAGAAAGCTATCAGTTTGTAAAGACAGAAAAGCCCATTTTCTTTTCGGTGGTCTTTCTGGTGTCCATCTTCAATTTAGTTTTAAGCGCGGTGATGATTGTAGGAACCCCCATTCTCATTACACAGGTGCTGGGGATGTCTGATACCATGTACGGCTTTACACAGGGGGCGTTGGCGTTGGGTGGTCTGTGCGGCGGAATTTTAACCGCAATCGTATCGGAAAAGCTGAAAATCCAAAATTCCTATGTGCTGCTTCTGGTTTGTTCCATTGCTGTGGCGGTTATGGGGATTTCCCTTTTCCTGAATATGCCCGCCATCGTATCGTATTGGGCAATCACTTTCATGAGCTTCACCGCTATGGGTGCTTCTACGCTCTTTATGGTTCAGATTTACACACTGGTACAGACGCAGACCCCACCACAATTAGTCGGCAAGATCATGGCGGCGCTGATTTCCATTGCGATGTGCGGACAACCGATTGGACAGGCGATTTATGGTGTTCTGTTTGACATTTTTGCTGCGCATACATGGGTAGTTTTAATTGGGGCTGCGATAGCTGCATTTTTGATTTCTCTTTACTCGAAAAAAATTTTCGGCAGGTTGGAAAATAGCAAGTAACCACCTACTGTAATATGAATAGTTAAACCTAATCTGCCCGGCGGCAGAAAAGAAAAAACCGTTGCCGGGCAGGTTGGTTTCGTGCGCTCAATATACATTTCCCTGCGGCGGTTTTAATTTTTCAAAACCGCCGCAATTCTTTGCCCAGCGCAACACCGGTTCGGCGGCTCGTGGAGGAAACTGCTATGTTGCAACAGTCTGTTTTTCTGAAGAATAGCTTCTTAAAAAAGTTTGTCCCCAGTATGGGATAAGTCTGGGCGAAAATATGTACGATACGATGTAAGCAAGGTTCATACTGTATTCCATTTTGATCATTGGTTCTGTCCCCTGTGGGGCGAAAATCCTGTGTTGTTGCGGACTTTCGGTGCGGGCCGAAGCCACTGTAATAACATAAATATATGGGGCAACATAACCATTCCCGACTTTTCACTCTCCCGCAGATGGGAGGTGAAAAGATGATGTACACCTTTGATGAATATGAAGAACGGTACCGGTTTGATGCTTTTTGCAAAGTCGTTCTACGCCATGAAGCAATAGACTATTTCCGCGAACTCAGCCACCAACGGAAAAGGGAAATCCAGTTCAACACCTTGTCGCAGCATGAAACGGACAAGCTCTGTACGATTGACGAATATCCCAGTGACAGCGACATATTCTCAGTCTATGGTTACGCCTTACACATCCAAAATGAACTGGTAGCCAACGCCTTTGCCAGCTTACCGGAACAGGAACAGAAGATTCTAATTCTGCATTGTGTGTTGGAATTGGCCGATGGCGAGATTGGCGGCTTTGTGGGAATGTCCCGCAGCGCCGTACAACGACACAGAACAAAGACGCTGAGTGAACTACGAAAAAATTTAGAATCCAAAGGAGTGAAAACATGAAGCAGCCAACTTTTATCGGCAGGGTGCTTTTGCCCATGTCCGTAATTGAAGCAGCCCATGCTGGTGATCCTCTGGCAGTGGAACGTGTCTTGCGGTATTACGATCGCTATATCAACAAACTTTGTAACCGGACACTCTATGATGAGGACGGCATGCCTCATGTGCGTGTGGATGAATACATGAAACACCGATTGCAGGCAAAGTTGGTGAAAGCCATCGTGAACAAGAATTAGCAAAGACAAAAGAAGCCGTCAAGGGTCAAGATGAACGCTCCGCGCCCTTGACGGCTTCCTTCGCCTTTGCTGTATGGTAATCAAGCAGGCACAAGCAGAAATCCGCTTGCGCCCATTCGGTATTATGGAGCTAATTCTACGCATTTAGGAGATGAAAAGCCTTGATTTTTAAGACTTTTTATTGTGCTATCCTTAATAATGATAGGGTATTACATTACTCTCCAAATATCTTACTTTAAATGCGTAGAATCAATTGTGCTATACCCCCGTTGAATATCATACAGCAGATATTCTTGTAATTTCGAATCAAATTCCAAAAATATCTTGCCTTATTACAAGAAATATGATACAATTCCTGCAAGAAAGGATGTGATAGTGTGACAACAAGCGCAAAATTACAAGAAATTATATTGAATCTTCTTGCTGACATGAAATCTCATTCTGTACAGGAGATGAAAAACTATTTAGAGCAATCTGGTGCAATAGAATATAGTGAGGGGCAATTTGCGGGATCGATCAATACTCTGTTGCGAAATAAAACCATTATTAAAATTGACCGAGCAATATATAAGCTTGCAAAAGAAAGTAGAGGTGCGGACAACGTGAAATATTGTTTTGTAGTTTCCCCGATTGGCGAAGAAGGTAGTGAAATTAGAGCAAATGCAGATAAATTGTTAAAGCATATCATTAATCCAGTGTGCCAAAGTTGTGGTTTAAGCATCGAAAGAGTAGATCAGATTAATGATTCAGATTCAATAACACAAACAATCATTGATAAACTTTTATCTGCTGATTTGGTCATCGCAGATATCTCAGGACATAATCCTAATGTTTTTTATGAGATGGGTTATAGAAAGTGTACAGGGAAACCTATTATTCATCTCAAATGCAAGGGAGAAAATCTGCCCTTTGATGTGAATACCATTCGTACTTTTGAATATGACCTAACTGACTTGGATAGTGTTGAAGCTATTAAAGAACGCTTACAACAAACAATTTCAGCAATTTCTTTTGAAGCTGCAGACGAATCAGAGGAAAATATAAATGGGAAAAATGACAATACATTTTCGGGTTTGTTACCTATACTTTATCAAATTCAAGATTCTATTGCAGATTTAAAAACTGAAATTTCTAAAAAAGATAATGAAACTTTACAGACAATTATGCAAACCAGCTTAAACAATGCGGCAAAAACGGAATCAGCTGATGCAATTATGATGAAAGTATTACTTCCAGAGTTACTTCGAAATCCAGAATCCTTTAGTAATTTAATGCAGATTGCAGAAATGGCTAATAGCAACAAAAAGAAATAAACAACAAGAAAGCTCATGCTCATTTAAAGAGCGTGAGCTTTCTTGTTGCTTTCCTGTTGTCAGACGTTAAGTTTAATTCGTTTCTGAATACTTCCTTATCGGCATTCACCAAAGGCGGACGCCCTTTTTTATGTGTAAAGTGGGGAAAAGCACGGTTTTTTCGTCCCTTTTTCCGCAGAAAATCTTGACAAACAGCGTGGAACAGTTTATAAATAAACTAGGTAGTTGGAATAATAGGATTCGCTGCCTTTTGCACCCGCAAAAGGCCCAATACCCGCATCATTTGGCTGGGCCAAAGAGCGCCAATGCAAAGGGCAAGGATGCATCTTTTTTTATGCTCTTTCGGGCGGTTGCGGCCAAAATTAAGTTAGGAATCGTTTAAGGAGGAACAAGAATGAATAAGGCAGAGTTACTTGCGGCTATGGTAGAAAAAGCTGAAATTAGCAAAAGAGATGCAGAAAAGGCTTTGAAAGCATTTGAAGACGTAGTAACCGAAGAATTGAAAAAAGGCGGCAAGATCCAGCTGGTTGGCTTTGGCACCTTTGAAGTGGCAGAACGGGCAGCCAGAGTGGGCAGAAATCCTCAGACGGGCGAAGATATGGAAATCGCTGCTTCTAAAGCACCGAAATTTAAAGCAGGCAAAGCGCTGAAGGACGCCGTAAACGAATAAGCGACCAATTCATGGCGGCAAAAGCTGGCTATGTATGGGGGCTTTGTTTCCAAATGGGGACAGGCTCCCTTTTTTCATTTCAGAAGGAAAAGGAGAAACGAAAATGCGGTTAGACAAATATTTAAAAGTATCTAGGATCATCAAACGGCGTACGGTGGCCAATGAAGCCTGCGATGCCGGCCGGGTTACCATCAATGGGAAAAACGCCAAGGCTTCTGCAGAAGTGAAGGTGGGCGATGAGATTGAAATTCGGTTTGGCAGTACCACCACTCGGGTGAAAGTGCTTTCTCTGCTGGAAAATCCACGTAAGGAAGAAGCCCAGACTATGTATGAAATGCTATAAGAAAAAGGAGCAAAACGCCGGGTCATGCCTTCGGCGTTTTTTTGTATGCAATGAGGTTTAAAGGCATATATTTGGATGAGAGAACCCGGGAGGAAAATCTATGGAAGAGACAAGAAATCATATGCTGGTGCTAGAAAACAGGGAGCATTTAAAAATTGAAGGGGTGGAAGAAGTGCTCTCTTTTGATGAAACCCAACTGGAAGTGGAAACATCGGCAGGGATATTGTTGGTGCAAGGAGAGGGACTTCATGTGGAATTAGTCGATGTGGAGAAAGGAAGATTGTTGGTTACGGGAACCATCACAGTTTTAGAATATGATGCTCGGGCCATGGGGGGAGAAAAACAAGGTGTTTTAAGCCGTATTTTCCGGTGAGAGGGGGCAAATCTATGGCAATCTTATCCGCCCAGGTACAGGCTGGATGGTTTATGACAACGCTCTGCGGTGGGTTTTGCCTGGGGTTTTGTTACGATGTATGCCGCAGTTTTTTGCCGGGCTTTGGTCGCAGAGGAGTGGGACTGTTATGGGAAGGGATATTTTGGCTTGCTGCAATTTTGGCGGCAGCATCTTTGCTGGAGCGGATGACCGGCGGAGAAGTACGAGGGTATCTTTTTTTGGGCTGCTTTTTGGGTATGGGGCTTTATGAGATTAGTTTTCACCGGCTGCTGCAGCGCTTGATCGATTGGCTTAGCCGGTGGAAGAAAAAGAAAATGGATGTCAATTTGCCGGGAAAACGCCAGTAAGATTTGTGAAAATTTTTTTGGCAGGAGCGTTGCTTTTTCCCGGCGTCTGTGCCACAATAAAGATACTTCTCCATCAAGGAGAAATGAAATGGCGGTGGGCGGAAGAAAAGGAGTGACCAGGCAATGGCAAGAGCAAGAAAAGAAAAACAGCAGAAACAACGCTCAAAAGCCCTGTGGATTGTGGCGATTTTTATGCTTTTGTTCATTCCAGCGGTGGTGTTTCAGGTGGTGCATCAGATGGGCACCTTGGCGCAGTTGCGGCAGGAAGAAACGGCACTGAAAAGTCAGCTGGCCCAGGAGCAGGAGCGCAGTGTGGAGCTGGAAAACCAAAAGGCATATTATTCCAGCGACAGTTATATCGAAGAAGTGGCCAGAGAACAATTGGGATTGGTGAAACCAGATGAAGTGGTGTTTAAAGAACAAGAATAAAACTTTTTGAAAAAAAGTGTTGACAAGCATAGTATCGGTGAGTATAATAATTCAAGTAACTGGTTTATGGCGGAATAGCTCAGCTGGCTAGAGCACGCGGTTCATACCCGCGGTGTCGAGGGTTCAAGTCCCCCTTCCGCTATTTTTCTTTTTTTGGCCCGTTGGTCAAGCGGTCAAGACGCGGCCCTCTCACGGCTGAAACAAGGGTTCGATTCCCTTACGGGTCATGGTCTTGGGAGTTTAGCTCAGCTGGGAGAGCGCCTGCCTTACAAGCAGGATGTCATAGGTTCGAGCCCTATAACTCCCATATTTTTATGGACAGTCCATTTGGACTGTTTTTTTATTCTTTTCTTTCCTTTACCCCTAAGCGGCAGGGTTTGTGATGGCAGCTGGCAGCAGATAGGTAAGCCCATCCGCTGTCACAGATTGGGCAGAAGGTATTGTGACTATCTTTGGGTCAGAATCATTTCCTGGAGCTACGAACAGCACAGATGAAGCAATCGTGTGGCAAATTTATAGACGTTTCAAGGCGGATGTCGGGGGTATGTTAGTGAGTGTTAAATTGTATCAATACAATTGAAAGTTTTTTCTCCAAACCCATCGCCTTTTGTCAAAGGCTGTGGTAAGATGGCTTCAAGAAAAAAGAAGGAGGAAGAAAACAAATGAAAGATCAAAACATCCGCGCACTATGTCTAAAAGGTGTCTTTACTGCTCTGGTGATGGCAGCCACTATGGTGATCCAAATTCCCATTCCTGCCACCAATGGATATATCCATCTGGGTGACAGTATGATTCTGATTGCCTCAGTCTTTTGTGGCTGGAGTTATGGTTTAGTGGCTGGCGGGCTTGGTTCTTGCCTGGCAGACGTATTGACAGGGTATGCGCATTGGGCGCCCTTTACATTAGTCATCAAGGCTCTGATGGGGCTTTTGATTGGTAAGCTTAGCCATTATGACGGTACGGGCCGTTTCTTGAGTGCCCGGACAGTGTTTGCGGCGGCTGTAGGTCTAATCTGGATGATCATCGGTTATCTGATTGGCGGCACAGTGTTGGAAAACAGCTTTTTGGTGGCTCTGACCTCGGTTCCTTCAAATGCTGTTCAGGCAGTGGGCAGCTTTGTGGTCTTTGCAGTGCTGGGTACGGCATTGGATAAAGCGAAGATTCGCCGGTTTTTGGCCTAACCAAAAAAACACCTTCTGTTGAGTTGCAGAAGGTGTTTTTTTGGTTTTAAGAACGGCGGGCCCGCAGGTCAGGCAGAAAAGTCGAGGGCACAAATAGATTGCCTCGGCCTGTTCCCAAAGCAATATCCGGCTTGATAGTGCCATGGTAATCACTCCCGCCGGAGGGGGCGAGATCTAGTTCTGCTGCTAAGGCCGTGAGAAAAGAGGTTTCTTCGGAAGAAAAGGTGGAATAACGCACTTCTATACCGGAAAGGCCAGCCTCTTTTAAGGTGATCGCCAAAGCGCGAATCTGAGGGAAGGACAAGCCATATAAAGTGGCATGGGCAAGCACTGCGACACCGCCGGTATTTTGAATTAAATGGATGCATCGATGAAAGGAAGGCAGTTTGCGGGAGACATAACCTGGTTTACCTCGGCCCAGATAGCGCTGAAACGCCTCTTTTTTTGAAGCAACTAGACCCTTTGCCTGTAGGGCTTGGGCATAGTGGGCCCGGGTGATGGTGCCATGGCCGCCTGCTTTGGAAAGATCCTCTGCAGTGATGGGTAAGCCAAGGCGCTGCAAAGCCGAAAGCATGGCGTCATTTCGTGCGGCTCGTTCCTGGGCAAATTCTGTCATGGCAGCAGCAAAGTCTGGCTCGGTGGGGTCTATCCATAGGCCCACGATATGGATTTCCAAGGCCTCCCCCGTCAGCGGATGGGGATAAGCGGCTGCCAATTCCACCCCAGGGATTACTTCCAGAGGAAGGCCTTGGGCAGCAGTACAAGCTTCTGCTACGCCTGAAACAGTATCATGGTCAGTGAGCGCCAGAGCGGCAAGACCTTTTTGGTTGGCCAGGGCTACCAGAGCGGCAGGAGTCAGGGTGCCATCGGAGTGTGTAGAGTGGCAGTGCAGGTCAATGGGTTGAATCTGGTTCATAATGGTCACCTCTTTTTGCATATATTTAACCATAAGAACCAAGTGAAATCAAGGATGCGTTGGAGGGATACAACATGGAAAAACAAGTTCAGGCGGCGAAAAGACCGGTTCATGGGGGACTTGGCCTTATGTGCGGGGTGGTATTGGCAGTGGGAATCACAGCAGCCGCTTTTTTCCTCCTGGTGCTTTTGATGACCTATACCGAATTATCCATGGAGGTGATCGGTATGGGCTCGTTGGCCGTAACGGCCTTGTCCGGCTTCGGCGGCGGCTTTTTGGCATCGCATCATCAAATGGCCCGGGGCCTTTGGTGGGGACTTTTAACGGCGGGGATATATGCTTTATTGATGATGGGCTTTTTGTGCGGTCTTTTGGGAGAGGGGGCTTGGACGCTGGGCCGGGGTCTAGGGCTGATGGTGGCCGTCTGCTGCGGCGGCCTCGGGGGGATCTTGGGGATAAATGTGAAAAAATGACTTTTCAAACGGAGGTTCATCTGCTATAATAAATTCAAATGAATTCAGATCATAAAGGAGGGTGACTTGAATGAAACATGTAAAAACGCTCAATACGGCAATGCTGAAACATACCATGGCCAAAGGCGGTTGCGGCGAATGCCAGACTTCTTGCCAGTCGGCTTGCAAGACCAGCTGCACGGTGGCAAACCAGTCCTGTGAAAACAGATAATTCCAACCGGAGAAGATCAGATTCTGCCGGGTGAGCCGGAGATGAAACCGGAAACGGAGTTCGGGTGCAGAAAATCCTTTTTCTGCGCCTCTTTTTTTGTGGAAGAACCTTTTTAGGAGGAAAATGCACAATGATCCATAAATTTTCGATGAACGGCGTTAATGTGGTGATGGATATTTTCAGCGGCGCCGTCCATGTGGTGGACGATGTGGTCTATCAGATCGTAGAAGCGTATGAAGAAGGCGATCGGGCAAAGGTGTTGGCTCAGTTTGGGGGAACGTATCGTCCCGAGATGCTACAGGAAGCCATGGATGAGCTGGACGGGCTAAAAGAAGCTGAAATGATGTATACTAAAGATGAATATGCGCCCGTATTAGACCAGATCAACGCCAGAAATCCGGTGGTTAAGGCGCTATGTCTGCATATTGCCCATGACTGCAACCTGAAATGTGTCTATTGTTTTGCCGAAGAAGGAGAATATCATGGCCATCGTAGCCTGATGAGCAGCGAAGTGGGAAAGGCGGCCATTGATTTTCTCATTGCTAATTCCGGCAGCAGAAAAAATTTGGAAGTGGACTTTTTTGGCGGCGAGCCGCTGATGAATTTTGAAGTGGTCAAGGAAATTGTGGCCTATGCCCGTGCCATTGAGCAGGAAAAAGGAAAGAATTTCCGCTTTACCATTACCACCAATGGCATTCTGCTCAATGATGAGATTCAAGCGTATATCAATCAAAATATGCATAACGTAGTCATTAGTCTTGACGGCCGAAAAGAGGTCAATGATAAGATGCGTCCTCGGGCTGGAGGACAAGGCAGCTATGATGTGATTGTGCCGAAATTCCAGAAGCTAGCAGAGAGCAGAAACCAAACCAACTATTATATCCGCGGCACATTCACCCGCAATAATCTGGACTTTATGCAGGATGTGCTGCATATGGCAGATTTGGGCTTTAAGCAGATTTCAGTGGAACCTGTGGTGGGGCCGGAAACGGATTCCTATGCCATTCGGGAGGAAGATCTGCCTCGGATTTTTAAAGAATATGAAGATTTGGCAGAAGAACTATATGAGCGCCATAAAGAGGGCGGCGCAAGAGACTTCAACTTCTTCCATTTTAATATTGATTTAACTGGCGGCCCTTGTGTGGCTAAACGGCTGGTGGGCTGCGGCAGCGGCACGGAATATTTGGCTGTAACGCCGGAGGGAGACTTATATCCCTGTCATCAGTTTGTGGGATTAGAAGGATTCCGCATGGGGGATGTGTTTACGGGCATTGAAAATTGGCAGCTGCGAGAGAAATTTTCTGCTTGCAATGTCTATGCCAAAGAAAGCTGCCGCAACTGCTGGGCCAGATTTTATTGCAGCGGTGGCTGTGCCGCAAATGCCTATCAGCTGGAGGGTGATATCTTAAAGCCCTACGAGGTAGGATGTGAAATGCAGCGAAAACGCATTGAATGTGCCATTATGATCCAGGCGAAAGCGATGGCGGAGGCGGCAGAGAAATGACAAAACGCCGTTGGACGGTGCGCCGGGAAAAAATAGACGCCTCTGCGGTAGCTCAAGGGCTGGGGGTTTCGGTGCTGACGGCAAAAGCCATGCTCCATCGTGGGATTCATAGCCCGAGAGAGGCTGAAATCTATCTTCATGGCACATTGGATGACTTATCTGATGCCCGCCAAATCAGAGATATGGAAAAAGGGGTTCGCATCTTAGCTCAAGCCATCCAGGAAAAAAAGAAAATTTTAATCTATGGAGATTATGATGTGGATGGCGTCAGTAGTATCACGATCCTTTACCGGGCGATAGCTCATTTTACCAATCAGGTGATATGCCGTTCACCGCACCGGCAAAAGGATGGTTATGGCCTACAGATGCCGGCGGTGGAACAGATTCGGCAAGAGGGAACAGAAGTGGTGCTCAGCTGTGATAACGGGATTGCTTCTTTAGATGAGGCGGACCGGTTGGCCCAGTATGGGGTTACTTTTGTGGTGCTAGATCACCATGAGCCGCCCCAGCGGGGGGAAGGAGAGGAAAAACAGGTGGTGCTGCCTGCAGCCCAAGCGGTGATTGATCCCAAACGGCCGGATTGTCCATCCACCTATAAATGGATGTGTGCCGGCGGACTAAGTTATCGGTTTGCCGCATTACTATTTGCAGAAATGGGCCAAAAAGACGTTTTCGACCGGCAGTTTGGGCCGCAGGCACTGGCCTTTGCCGCGATTGCAACGGTTTGTGATATCGTGGATTTGACGGGGGATAACCGTATTTTGGTGCGGGAAGGCTTAAAAGCCCTCCGGCATACGCAAAACAAGGGCTTGCGGGCCCTGCTTCGTGCCACGGGGCGAGAGGGAAAACCATTGACAGAAACAACGCTGGGCTTTGTCATTGGCCCCTGCATCAATGCGGCGGGGCGGCTGGACAGCGCCGAAACGGCAGTGAGACTGTTTTTAACAGAGGATGAACAAGAAGCTCAGTGTTTGGCGGAAGAACTGGTGGCTTTGAATACATGCCGTAAATCTATGACAGAGGAAGCGGTGGAGCAGCTGATAGAGGAAGCGGAACAGTCAGGCCTAGTGCAGGATCGGGTGATGGTTTTTTATGCGCCCCAGATTCACGAGAGTGTGGCAGGCATTGTGGCGGGCCGATTGAAGGAGAAGTATTGGCGTCCGGTGCTGGTGCTTACCGCATCTTCCGATGGGGGCGCAAAGGGCTCTGGCCGAAGCATCCCTGGATATGATATGTATTTGGCGTTGGTGGCGGTACAGGATTTGTTGACCCGGTTTGGCGGACATAGTATGGCAGCGGGGCTTTCCCTGCCGGTGGAGGCCATTGATACCTTGCGGCGCCGTCTCAATGAAAATTGTAGGTTAACGGAGCAAGAGCTTTGCCCGGTGCTGCGACTGGACGCTGTGGCAGCGTTGGGAGAGGTCACACTTGATGCCGCTCGTCAGCTGCGGGCGTTGGCGCCGTTTGGCAAAGAAAATCCCAAACCGTTATTTGGCAGCTGCCAGGTCTATGTGGAGCGGCTCTGGCGGGTGGGACAAAATCAGGACAGCCTGCGTTTGGCGCTGCGGGATGTGCATACTGGCGTTGCCCGTCAGGGAATGTATTTCCGTCAGGCGGCTGAGGTAGAAGCACTTTTGACAGACCAGCGTGGTCCGGAAGGAGCGGCAGCAGTTTTTGCCGGCAGAGAGGGCTTTTTTTGCGATTTGGCCTATACCATAGAAGAAAATGAATATCAGGGTACCAGCAGTGTACAGCTGATTTTAGAAGATATGAGGATTTCTAGGGGGGAATAGTATGGAGTTAAAAGATACCATCCGCAGCATCCCGAATTTTCCAGAACCGGGGATCATTTTTCGGGATATTACTACGCTTTTAAAGGATGGACAGGCATTATCGGCAGCCATCACGGCCATGGAAGAGACGCTGCGCGGCGTAGAGTTTGACTATGTGGTGGGCCCGGAAAGCCGTGGGTTTATTTTCGGCGTGCCTTTGGCGGTGGCGTTAAAGAAAGGGTTTATCCCAGCCCGTAAGCCGGGAAAGCTTCCCTGCGCCACGGTGTCAAAGTCTTATGACCTGGAATATGGCTCAAATACCATTGAGGTACATGCTGATGCCATTAAGCCAGGGGATAAGATCGTTCTGGTGGATGACCTGTTGGCTACGGGCGGTACAGCCCGGGCGCTGTGTGATTTGGTGGAGGAAATGGGTGGTAAGGTAGTCAAGGCCATTTTCCTCATTGAATTAGCAGACTTAAACGGCCGGCAGAAATTGTCGGGGCTGGATGTATCCAGCGTGGTGGTCTATTAAATAAGGCTGGTTTGGCAGCAGAAACCGAGACGTTGGTCTGCCAAAAAGACAGGAAGATCACCTTGCCGAAAGATCACCGGCAGAGAAGAAAAAGGCGGAAAAAGGCTTGCATTCTATGATTTCCTGTGATATAATCCTAAAGCATGTATGGAGAACGGTCCGCTGTTACTGTGAGGATGTAACAAGAACGTTTCGTGGATTTAGGAGGAAAAAGACCATGAATGACGAGATTATCAGAAGCATTGAAAAGTCCCAGATGAAAAGTGAAGTGCCCCAGTTCAATATTGGCGATACCATTCGTGTTTATGCCAAAGTTGTGGAAGGCACCAGAGAAAGACTCCAGATGTTTGAAGGCATCGTCATCAAAAGACAAAACGGCGGCGTGCGGGAGACTTTTACCGTTAGAAGAATTGCTTCCGGCGTTGGCGTAGAGCGTACTTGGCCTTTGCATTCTCCTCGCATCGACCGGATCGAAGTGATCCGTCGCGGCGTGGTAAGACGTGCGAAACTCTTCTACTTAAGAGACCGCATCGGCAAAGCCGCAAAGGTAAAAGAAGTATTGAGATGACAAAACGCAAAAGAGCCTGGCGTTTCCTCAGGACGATGGAGGGACGTTGGGCTTTTTTGTCATTTTACGTTTTATGCGAAAGGGCAGGAAAGGAGAGGCTGGCTTTGTCCCAAGCAACAAAAAATAGAAAGAAGCAGGAATGGATGGAATGGCTCAAGGCCCTGATTGTAGTGGCAGTGGTCTTAGTGGTGGTGCGAGGGTTTTTGTTTTCCACCGTACAGGTCAAAGGTACCAGCATGGAACCCAATTTTATCCATCAGGATATGGTGGTACTGAACCGGATGAGTTATGTCGTGGGGAATGTACAGCGGGGCGATGTGATTGTCTGCCGCCAGGTATGGTCCACAGGTGAGGAAAATCTCATTAAGCGGGTCATTGGTCTGCCGGGGGACGAGATTGATATGGTGCGCCAGCAGGATGGCAGTTATCAAGTTGCTGTGAACGGAACGGTGTTGGAGGAGCCATATCTAAAAGAACCCATGGAGCAGATTGGAGATCAGGAATATCCTTATACAGTGCCGGAGGACTGCTATTTTGTGATGGGGGATAACCGCAACCAAAGTAATGACAGTCGGTTTTTGGCAGTAGGAGCCATTCCTCAGGACCAGATTTATGGCAAGGTTGTGCTGCGGATTTGGCCAATTTCCCGTTTCGCAGTGTTTTAAAAGAGAAAGAGTAGAGAGGAACGCAGATGGACATTCAATGGTATCCGGGACATATGACAAAAACCCGGCGGATGATGGAAGAAAATCTGGCATTGGTAGATGTGGTGGTGGAGATCTTGGACGCCCGGTTGCCGTATAGCAGCAAAAATCCGGATATCGATGCCTTGGCAAAACAGAAGAAACGCATTTTAATTTTAAATAAATGCGATCTGGCCCAGCAGAGTGTGACCCAGCAATGGAAGGAATATTATATTGCCCAGGGGTTTTCGGTGCTGGAAACAGAGTGCAGTACTGGCAAAGGGGTCAAACAAGTGACGGAAACCGCTCGTCAACTGATGAAAGAAAAGCTTGAAACGCAAAAAAGCAGAGGCCGGCTCTTTCGTCCGATCCGGGCAATGATTGTGGGCATTCCTAATGTGGGCAAATCCACATTTATCAATCAATATGTGGGCAAGGCCACGGCAAAAACAGGAGATAAGCCTGGTGTTACCCGGGGCAAGCAATGGATTAAGGTAAAAAACGATTTTGAGCTTTTGGATACGCCAGGGATTCTTTGGCCCAAATTTGAAGATGAAACGGCCGGATTGCTGTTGGCTTTTACTGGAGCCATCAATGATGAAATTTTGGATAGCCAGACCTTGGCGGCGCGCTTTTTGGATTGGGCAATGCAATGGTATCCAGCATCTTTATTGGAGCGGTATGGTCTTGCAATGCCGGAGGAGGCTTCCTCTGAAGCCCGCGGATTTGCCTTATTGGAAGAAGTGGCAATAAAACGCGGTATGAAAGGCCGGGGTGGCAGCGCCGATATATTGCGGGCTTCCAAGGTAGTGCTAGATGAGTTTCGGGGCGGGAAATTAGGCCGCATGACCTTGGAAACTCCGCAGCAGATTCCCGACCGTATGGCGCAGGCAGCGCAAAAGGAGAAAGACAAAGCAAAGCAGAAGGACCAAAGAAAGAAACAATATCGTGCCCGGCAATGAGACTAAAGAAAAAACGTAGTATCACGAAACAGCAGAGAGGAGGCAAAAGCAATGGAGTTCAAAAAACAAAAACATGCATTGTTTCGGGTGGTGTTTGGCCGGACAGGCATTATCTTAGCTTTGATTGTGCTGCAATGTGTGTTGCTGGCGGAGGGATGGATGTATCTGACGGAGCAGTTTCGGATGGTTTTTGTGGGTGGCTTAGGCATCCTGGAGGCCATTGTGGTGATCGCCATTTTTAACCGGGATCAAAATAGCTCTACCATTAAAATGGGCTGGATTGTGCCTATTTTGGTGGCGCCAGTGCTAGGGGTTGGACTCTATTGCTTTGTGCACATCGGCTTTGGTTTTCGGGCGATGAAAAAAAGGATTGCAACCATTTGTAATGATACCCGTCATTATTTGCCGCAGTCAGAGCGATTATTGGCTTTTTTGCAGGCCAAAAACCCGGCTTTAGCCCGGTTGAGCCGATATATTTATCATGTGGGCGGATTCCCGATTTGTGAACATACAAAAGTTGTGTATTTTCCTTCTGGGGAAGAAAAACGTGTGGCGCTGCGGAAGGAATTACAGGAGGCCAAAGCGTTTATTTTTATGGAATACTTCATCATTGATGAGGGCCTTTGGTGGTCAGAAGTGCTAGATATCTTGAAACAAAAAGTGGCCGAAGGGGTAGAGGTGCGGCTGATGGTTGATGGCATTGGCACATTGCCTCGCCTTCCGGTACACTATGACCGGTATCTGCGCAGTTTGGGCATCAAGACGAAAATTTTTAGTCCTGTGGTGCCTCTGCTTTCCACCTATCAAAACAATCGGGATCATCGGAAAATTGTGGTGGTGGATGGCCGAACGGCGTTTACTGGAGGGATTAACATTGCAGATGAGTATATCAACAAAAAACATCCCTTTGGAGAATGGAAAGATACGGCGGTAATGCTCAAGGGAGAAGGGGTGCATAACTTCACCCAGATGTTTTTACAGATGTGGAATGTGACAGAGCAGCAGCCGGAGGATTATCAGCAGTATTTGCGTGTCACCAAGCCATATGAAGGGGAAAAAGGCTATAGTATTGCATATGGCGATAATCCCATGGACACAGACCTATTGGGAGAAGAGGTGTATGTGGATATTTTACGGCGGGCCACCCGATATGTTCACATTATGACGCCTTATCTGGTGCTGGATGATGTATTGCTGCAGGCACTTTGCAATACAGCGAAAAGCGGGGTAGAGGTACGGCTGATTTTGCCAGAGATTCCGGATAAACGAGTGCCGAATTATATAGCGAAGAGTTTTTACCCGGTGTTACTGGAAAATGGGGTAGAGATTTATCATTTTACGCCTGGATTTATCCACGCCAAAAGCTTTGTTAGCGATAATATCCGGGCTGTGGTAGGAAGTATCAATTTGGATTTTCGCAGCCTCTGCCATCATTTTGAGTGTGCCCTTTATATGGAGGATATGGACGTAGTAACAGATATTGAAAAAGATTTTTCGGATACGCTGGCGCGCTGCCGAAAAATTACCTTCAAAGAATATAAAGCTTTTCCGCTATGGCATCGTTTGTGTGGTAAGGCATTGCGGATTTTGGCGCCTTTGATGTAAAAAATCTTAAGTCAAAATCCAAAAAGGGACCGAAAAAACTGGAACAACTTGAACATAAGCAAGAAATAGAACAAACCGATAAAAAGAAAAAAAATAAAAAGAAAAAACCAATAAAAAGAAAAAAACGAAAAAAAGCCCCAAAGCGGGCTTTTTTATATGGTCAATCTCAGCGGACAGGCAGGGTAAGCCGAAGAGAATTTCAATCAAAAAACAAAAAAGCAGCCCTGCCCAAACCGTTTGGGTGCTGCTTCCCCTCCTTGTCAGATGGTTAGTCCAACAAATGCAGGCAATCTTCAATGACTTCGATTGTAATGTCTGTTCTCATCTTCATTCCTCCTTTCCCATTTTGATACTTTCAGTATATGCAGGGAAAGGAAAGTTTGTGTGTTTTCAACGTAATTTTTTCGTAAAATTTTTCTTTTACTCTTATCCCCGGGCTGTCCTGGCCGCCAAACAAATGAAGGCGGCCCAGGCGGGAAGCATGAAATAGTTAAAGGGAAGGCGTTTTTTTGTTTTTTAAATGGGTCTCATAAAAGGCTTTCACTGCCGCAAAACTTTCCGGACTAATGACATGTTCCATCCGGCAGGCATCCTCTGCTGCGGTTTTTTCCTCCACACCCAGAGCCATTAAAATTTGAGACAGGACTGTGTGGCGCTCATAAATCATTTCTGCAATGGCGCGGCCCTTGTCTGTTAAAACAAGAAAGCCTTCTGGAGTAATATCCACATATCCCCCTTGACGCAGGTTTTTCATAGCCACGCTGACGCTGGGTTTGCTAAAGGACATTTCTGTTGCTACATCCACGGCCCGTACGCCGCCTCCCCGCATATTGAGGGTATAGATCGTTTCCAGGTACATTTCTGCTGATTCTTTGATCTGCACCGAACCACCTCCATATCTTTTTGGAGCAAATCGCCCATTTTTTTCACTGTTTTCATGATATAAGCATACCATATGGAATAGAAAAAATCAAATCTCCAAAGGAGGAAAAGAAATTTTCGCAAGTTAGCTTGACATAACAGTTAGCCGGTGCTAATATAAAAACGAAAAAAGTTAGAAATTGCTAACTGCGAGGGGATGCCCCTCCTTTGAGCATATTTGGAAAGAAGGAATCATATGAAAACATTAAAAGAAGTAAAAATTGGCCAGACGGCCCAGGTGGTCAAGCTCCATGGCGAAGGCGCAGTAAAGCGGCGCATCATGGATATGGGCATTACAAAAGGCGTGCAGATTTTTGTGCGTAAGGTGGCACCGTTGGGTGATCCTATGGAAGTGCGGGTGCGAGGGTATGAACTTTCCCTGCGAAAAGAGGATGCGAATATGATTGAAGTAACGGTATTGTAAGCCGTTCTTTGGGGATACAATTTGGAGGAGGTACAAAAGCATGGCAATCAGAATTGCACTGGCCGGCAACCCCAATAGCGGGAAAACCACATTATTTAACGCTTTAACAGGGGCTAATCAATTTGTGGGCAACTGGCCTGGCGTAACGGTGGAGAAAAAGGAAGGACGTTTGAAGAATGATAAAAATATTATCATTACAGACCTTCCAGGGATTTACTCCCTTTCTCCTTATAGTTTGGAAGAAGTGGTGGCGCGAAACTATATTATCAATGAAAAGCCAGATGCCATTTTAAATATTATTGATGGTACAAATCTGGAAAGAAACCTGTATCTTACCACGCAGCTAATGGAATTGGGTATTCCTGTGGTGATGGCCATCAATTTTATTGATATCGTCCAGAAAAATGGAGATCAGATTGACATTGCGCGCCTGTCTAAAGATATGGGGTGTCCGGCGATAGAGATATCCGCGCTGAAAGGAACAGGGGTGTCCGAGGTTATTGATAAAGCCATTCAGGCGGCGGAAGGCCCCCGGCCGAAAGAAAAGAACATTTTTCAAGGTGAGGTGGCCCATGCCTTGGAAGAAATCAAAGGGATGCTTTCTGGTGTAAGCGAAGAACTGAAGCTTTTTTATGCAGCCAAGGTGTTTGAACGGGATCAACGGATCATGGACAGTTTGCCTGTAAAACCCAATGCAGAACCAGTGATTCGCCAGGTGGAAGATGAATTGGATGACACAGCGGAAAGCATTATCATCAACCAGCGATATGAATATATTACCAAAATTGCAGGCCGCTGCATGAAACGCAAGCCGGCATCCCATGTGACGCTGTCAGATAAGATTGACCGGATTGTGACGAACCGGATTTTAGCCTTGCCGATTTTTGCAGCTGTGATGTTTTTGGTGTATTATATCTCTGTTACCACCATTGGCGGTATGGCCACAGATTGGGTAAATGATGGTGTGTTTGGCGAAGGATGGCATCTGCTTGGCATGGGTACAGCGGAAGCGGAGGAAGCAACTGCTGCCTATGAAGAAACGGTAGGCAAGATGGATGCGTTTATCGCTGCCGCCCAGGAACAGGGCATTGATACCGCATCACTGGAAGAAGCATTGGCGTATGACCCAGAGACAGACGGCGGTGCTGGCGAAACGGCGGCACAAACAGCCATTGATACCTTTGCGGCAGAGGCAGCCGCTGTGGAGGGAACATATGAAGTGACCGATGAAGAGGGTGCTGTAACAGATACCCTGCCTGTATCTATCGCCGATTTTCAAGCCGGTCTAACAGCAGAAGAGCCCGACCCTGCCAGCTATGGCGTGTGGGTGCCTAGTATCCCTGTGCTGGTGGAAAATGGGTTGACGGCAGTTCATTGTGCCGACTGGCTCCAGAGCTTGATTTTAGATGGTATTGTAGGCGGTGTCGGTGCGGTGCTGGGCTTTGTGCCTCAGATTTTGGTGCTGTTTATCTTCTTAGCATTTTTGGAAGCTTGCGGTTATATGGCAAGAATCGCCTTTATCATGGATCGAATCTTCCGCAAGTTTGGTCTTTCCGGTAAATCCTTCATTCCTATGCTCATTGGCACTGGCTGTGGTGTGCCTGGCGTTATGGCAAGCCGTACCATTGAAAACGATAGAGACCGGAAAATGACGATCATGACCACTACCTTTATCCCGTGCTCGGCGAAACTGCCCATCATTGCCCTAATTGCAGGCGCGTTGTTTGATGGTGCGGCTTGGGTGGCACCCAGCGCTTATTTTGTGGGGATTGCAGCCATTGTGGTTTCCGGTATTATTTTGAAAAAGACCCGGATTTTTGCCGGTGATCCTGCACCATTTGTAATGGAACTGCCGCCATATCATATGCCCACCGTGGGTGCAGTGTTGCGGAGTATGTGGGAAAGAGGTTCATCCTTTATCCGTAAAGCTGGTACGATTATTTTGGCCAGCAGTGTATTTATCTGGTTTACATCCAACTTTGGCATTGTTGATGGCAGCTTTGGCATGGTAGATGATTTATCCAACGGCTTTTTGGCTAGCATCGGCAATGTGATTGCACCGTTGTTTGCACCTCTGGGCTGGGGCAACTGGCAGTTTGCTGTGGCAGCCATCACAGGCTTGGTAGCAAAAGAAAATGTGGTAGGTACGCTGGGGCAGCTGTATGGCTTTGCGGAAGTATCAGAAGACGGTGTGGAATTCTGGTCTGTGCTGGCAACCAACTTCACCATGATTTCTGCTTATTCCTTCTTGGTATTTAATTTGCTGTGCGCACCGTGCTTTGCAGCTATGGGCGCCATTCGCCGGGAAATGAACAATGGCAAGTGGACTGCCATTGCTCTGGGATATCAGTGCGGCTTTGCCTATCTGGTGGCGCTGTGCATCAATCAGCTGGGCAATCTCATTGCTTATGGCACCTTTGGTCTTGGTCAAGTGGTGGCGATCTTGGTGGTTTGTATCTTCATCTTCTTGATGGTGCGGCCGGATAAGTATCGCGGGACCGATGTCATTCGGGCGAAAGTGAATGTATAAATCCAATGAAAATTTCATTGTAACTCAAACCATTTGTCCCGTTTCTCGTATCTTTGGATAGGATAAACGAGAAACGGGCATCATTTTTGGAAAGTAGGCGAACGCAATGATAGCATTTTTACAAGAAAACGCGAGCACGATTATCATTGGGCTCATCATACTGCTGCTGGTTATTCATGGCATACGGCGCATGGTTCATACCCATAAAAGCGGCGGCTGCGGCTGTGGGTGCAGCGGTTGCGGCATGGAAAACGTGTGTCATTGCAGCAGTAGTCCATCAGAGGAAGAAAAGAAACCATAAGCCATTGCTAAATTACTAGCAGGGGGAGAAAGCGGGCGCAGATGCGCCCCTTTATTCCTCCTATAAGTTAGCTTAAACTAACTTATAGGAATGGATTTATCTGATGGATTTGACACAAGGGAAAACAACAAAGGAGGTCTGTCATGAGTATTGTAATTGTCGGCGGAAACGACTGCATGGTTTGTCAGTATAAGAATTTATGCAAAAAATATCATTGCCGGGCGAAAGTGTTTACCCAAATGAGCGGTACTTTAAGTGATAAAATCGGCAGTCCGGATCTTTTAGTGCTTTTTACAGGTACGGTGAGTCATAAAATGGTGCGATGCGCATTGGGAGGCGTAAAAAATACCAATACGATTGTGGCGCGAGCCCATTCCAGTTCCATTGCAGCATTGAAACAGATTTTGGATACTCATGTAGTCCAAGCCTAAGGAGGTGGCACCATGTCGGAGCAGACAGTCATCACCCATTGTGCGCCTACGCTGGCGGGACTAAAAACAGGCTCACTTTTTTGCTGCGCCAAGGAAGACGGGCTTTGGCAGGAGCTGCAGAATCTAAATCAAGCGTTAAACCCCAAAGGGGTCTGTTTCGTACCGCTCTGTGAAAAAGAAGACCGTGTCTTCATCTATGTTTACCGCCCCCGCCGTTTGGCTCAGGATATGGCCCGGCAGGAAGCCCAGGGAATTTTGCTTCAATGCGGCTATCCAGAGGGAAAGGAAGGGTGGATGGGGCTGTTGGCCCAAAGACTGAAACAAGCCCGGGAATTTCCGCATGAGATCGGCTTGTTTTTAGGGTATCCGCCTTGCGATGTCAAGGGGTTTATGGAACATGGCGGACGGGATTGCAAATGCTGCGGCTATTGGAAAGTGTATGGGGATATGGATCAGGCGCAAAAGATGTTTGAACGGTTTCGAAAATGCACCAAAATTTATTTGGATTTGTTCCATTCTGGTGTACCTATGACAAAATTGACGGTGGGTGAGAGGAGCCAATGAAAGGGTGCACTTTGATAACGGGATATGATGTGTCAGCTTAGGTGGAAAACAGAGGTTGCTGGTGAGGATTTCTGATCTACCAAGCAGGACGGCGTTATGGTTTGGTAAAATAGAAGGGATAAGAATATACCCAGTCCATCCAGAAGGTGGACTGGGTTTTTGCACTACAGGGAAAAGAAGATATCCATGAGGGGGTATTTTCCCACACAAAGGGTGGAAAGGGAGGGAGGGGAACCATAGAATGGATTGTTTTTTTATCATAAAGCAAGAAAAAACGGTGCCATAAAGGTGCGGGCCTATAAAGAAGTAATTTGAATGTCGCAGGACGGCATGGCTAAAAAGTCATGCCGTCCTGCCTTTTCTTTGCCGTTCCACGGTCTGATCGTTGCCCGGCAGATTGACTTCTCCGATGAAGTTCCAGACCAGTTCAATCTTTTGCCTGCGGTGTCCGCTGGATTTGCCCGGCGCATGGATGATAATCTTCTTTACAAACTCATTGACGATGGTGGGTGTCAGTTCACGAATGCCCACATACTTCCGCACAATAGCTGCAAAGCTGGCAAAATCGGCTTGATCCTGTTCAAAGGTTTCTACCGCTTGCCGCCATGCCTTGACCTTCTCTGTCAATTCCCTTTGCTCTGCCTCATAGTCGGCAGAAAGTTTTAAGAACCGCTCATGGCTGATTGCTCCGCTGATGTCGTCCTCATAGATGCGTTTGAAAATACGGTCAAGTTCGGCAATACGCTTTTCCGCTTGGGTAATTTCACGCTTGCGTTTTCTGGCCTCTTTTTCGGCTTCTTGGAAGTGCTGCTTTTTCGCGGCTTCCTCAAATGCCATAGCATCGTCAAAGAACGACGCCGTTACATCGAAAATCCGTTGCAAGACAAACAGTTTCAGCGTTTCTTCCCGGATAAAATGCGCAGAACAAGTTTCTGTGTTGCTCTTGTAATTGGAGCATACATAGTGGTCTTGCTTAGGCGAAAAGTTGTTTGTCGTACAGAAATACAACTTGTCCCCGCAATCCGCACAGTGGAGCAAACCAGAGAATAATCCCTGCTTTCCTGTCTTGCTGGGGCGGCGTTTGTTCTCTCGTAACTCCTGCACCCGTGCAAAGACTTGTTCCTCTATAATAGCGGGCTGGGTGTTGAAGAATATGCGCTGATTTTCCGGGGCATTATGCAGCCGCTTTTTCAGTTTGTGGGACA
>CAJFIN010000028.1 GCA_904381335.1 Candidatus Neoanaerotignum galli
ATGAGGGCATAAAAAAACGGCGTTCCTTTTCTCCCGTTGTGGGATTGAAGAAACGCCGCTCATTTGCCGCTATTCTATTTCTGCGATATAGTCTTTGATAATCTCCCCAAAATCTGCCGTAAAGGAGAAAATGAAGTATTCCAGCACGGCAGGGTCAGCTCCCATAGGCTCGGCTTCCTCGGAAAACTGTAAACCCATAAGCCCATACAGCATTTTGATAATCTTAAAGAGCTTTCCCCTGTCGGCGGGGGTGTTCATCGAAACGAGAATGTCCGTAAGGCGGTTAATGGTTTCCATGTCGCCGCCTGTCGTTACCCATACCATTTCTGCGAATGGCTGTGTGATTGCTCCGGCGACAAGGTTTATCTTATCCTTGCTGATCTCGCCGGACGAGAGTATAATACCCCTATCTAAAAGAATGTTATTATTCATGTGTCCTCCTTGTTCTGAATGGTGCCCGTGGTGCCCAAATGGTGCCCGGACGGGAAAAATGAAGTTGTAAGGTCATGCGGACACAAATAACAAGATACGAAAAAAGCCCTTTTTTACAGGCTTTCGGGACATATTTTATACGGACTTGTGCGGAGATATAAGGGGTTTTATCCGTTTCACGCCCCTCGAAATCAAGTTGTCCGCAAGGGCACGTGGGTTCGAATCCCACCCGCTCCGCCAGCATTTTTGCCGGTGGCTGATCTTTAGCCGCTGGCTTATTTCTATTTATTTCTATTTATTTTATAGAGGGAAACGGTTTTTTCATGGTTGGCAGGCAAAAGGGAGGAACGAAAAATTGGCCGAAACCGCTTTTTAGTATAATGAGGTAGGATAGGAAGAGCTGGCTTGATAAGCAACAAAGAAAATGTGCTGGTTGACCTGGGGTAGTTGAGAGGAATTAGAGCTGATGAAAAAGAGAGAAATTTTGATCAGAGTTGTTGTGATTTGTTTCATGTTGTCAGTGGCACTTTTTCCGGCGTCATCCTTTGCAGCACCTATCAAAGAGGACGAGCAGACGGCGTATCAAACCACTTATTTTATGTCCATTCATGAAAAGGGGATTTACCGCAATGGCACTTTGATTCAGGTAGATGCTGCTTGCTTAGAAGAAAATGGGACCATCATGGTCCCTGTAGTTAGCCTATTTTCCTCAGCGGGTTTTGGGGTCACTGAGGCTGAAGGAAGAGAAGAAGTTCAAGTGGATTTTAACGGGCATTTATTTTGGGTCAATGGTGCAGAAGATACTATTGGGTTTGACACAGAGTCATACCCGGCATTGGTATCGCCGGTATTTCAATCTGGGGAATGTTTTGTGTCTTTTCAGGACTTATCAGGCTTTTTGAAATATGACGCCGTCAATGGGCTGATATCTATGTCGGTTGGAAGAAATCTGGCAGAAAAAATGGAAGCCTATTGCAGAGAAATGCAGCAGAGAGAGGTTTACCTATTTCCAGCAAATGAAAGCACCGTTTATCAGGGCAAAGAACCAGTGGAGCTTCATGAAAGAACGTATATTCAAAATGGGCATATGATGATTCCCCTTCGGGATACCCTAGAAGCGTTATGCCCCAATACCGTGGTTCAATGGGATGGGAAAAGGAAACAGATTCAAATGACCCGAAAAGACCAACAAATAACACTGGATACGGTAAATCAAACCATCGATATCCAGGGAGAAACAAAGAAAGAAAAATGGGAGTTAGCACAAAGAGTAGAAATCATAAATCAACGGTGTTTTCTTTCTTTAAGAGACTTTGTGAACTTAGCGGGGGGAAAGGATATGGATATCTATTGGATGGAAACAGAAAAGGCAGCTTCTATTCGACTATGATCGTTAGAAAATGGTATAGTGGAAGCGGTGGAAGGAGGCACACGGCAGACAATCGAGGCCAGGGGAAAGAAGATCATTGCAGACAAAGAGAATGTTTGGCACATTTTATCAGATCTTCTGCAGTATGATTTTGCCAAAGAAGCCGACTGCCTTTCATTACTGCAGGGCAGAAGGGATGCCGCTTTTTTACGAAGCAAAGGGGCATTGATCTGATGTGTATCAGAAAAATAAAAAAATGTAAAAAACCTGTTGACAAATTGTTTTAGACATGGTATTATTATCAAGCAGTCGCCGATAAGGTGAGATGCTGAAGAAAAGCTTGTTTGCCCGAGTGGCGGAACTGGCAGACGCACAGGACTTAAAATCCTGCGGGGTAACACCCGTACCGGTTCGATCCCGGTCTCGGGCATGTTTCTTCACAGGTGGTCTCACGATGACATGCCCAGATAGCTCAGTTGGTAGAGCAGAGGACTGAAAATCCTCGTGTCCTTGGTTCGATTCCGAGTCTGGGCACCATGTATATGCGCGAATGGCTCAGTGGTAGAGCATCGCCTTGCCAAGGCGAGGGTCGCGAGTTCGAATCTCGTTTCGCGCTTTTGAAAAAAGCTAAAGAGTCTTCTTTAGCTTTTTTCTTGTTTTTATAAAAAGTATAAGGCGGTGAGAGCCATGGTCATTGGCTGTGCCGAGGTAACATTTCGAGCGGAATGGGTACATTCTCTCAAAGAAAAGCGGATGGTATTAAAAAGCTTGATGGAGCGGACCAGAAACCGCTATCATGTGGCTATCGCAGAGGTGGACCGGCAGGATGTACACCAGGAAATGGTGATTGGTTTTGCCTGTGTATCTAACCGTGCTTCCCATGCAGAAGAAATGGTGGACAAAGTGATTGATTTTTTGGAAAAAAACACTGACGCCGTCCTCTGTCGGGTGGAAAAAGAAATTTGGTAGACAAGTCGGAAAAAGCAAAGTTTTGCTGGATTTTCAGGCTCTGTTGTGATATAATCGCTGTTAGCTATGCGGCATGGGTCACTTTGTGGCAAAAGGCCGTAGAGAGAATGGACAAAGCGAAGGAGGAACCACAAAAATGAATGCAAAAGTGATCAGTAAAGAAAAGAATACCGTAAAATTTTCTTTTCAAGCCGATGCAGCACAGTTAGAGGAAGGCATGCAGTATGCATATAAGAAAAATAAAAACAGCATCTCCCTGCCTGGTTTCCGGAAAGGAAAGGCCCCAAGAAAGCTCATTGAAAGCGAGTTTGGTCCAGAAGTATTTTACGATGATGCGGTTAACTATATCTTAAACCAGGAATATGAAAAAACCATCGAAGAGCTTGGCTTAGATGTGGTAAGCCGTCCCGAAGTGGATGCACCAGCCATTGACAAAAACGAAGGCGTTACCTTTGAAGTGACCGTAACGGTAAAACCAGAAGTAACATTGGGCCAATATAAAGGGTTAGAAGTGGAAAAGGCTGACGACTCTGTGGCTCCAGATGCAGTGGAAAACGAACTGAAGCAAGTGCAGCAGAAAAATGCCCGCATGATCGATGTGACCGATCGCGCAGCACAAGAGGGCGATATTGTCAAGATCAGCTATTTGGGCACGGTGGATGGTGTTGCCTTTGAAGGCGGCCAGGCAGACAATTATGCATTGACCTTGGGCAGCCACACATTTATTGATACCTTTGAAGATCAGATTGTGGGTCATCAAATTGGGGATAAATTTGATGTTAATGTGACTTTCCCTGCAGAATATCATGCAGAAGAATTGAAAGGAAAAGCAGCAGTATTTGCTGTAGAATTAAAAGCCATCCAGGTGCAGGAATTGCCAGAGCTCAATGATGAATTTGCCCAGGATGTATCCGAATTTGATACATTGGAGGAATATAAGAAGAGTATTGAGGCTAAACTGAAAGAGGCGGCAGAAAAACGCGCCCAGCAGATCCAAGGGGATAAACTGCTGGATATGATTGTGGAAAACGCCACCATGGATGTACCAGAAGTAATGTATGAAAACCGGATCGATCAGTTGATGCACGACTTTGAAAGCAATGTGACTCGTCAGGGGTTGACGCTGGAAGCATACTGCGGATATCTGGGAACGGATGTACAGGGCCTGCGCAACACCTTTCGTCCTACGGCTGAAAAAAGTGTGAGAGCTCGTTTGGTGCTGGAACAGATTGTAAAAGAAGAGCACATTGAAGTTTCCGAAGAGGAATTGAATGAAGAGATTGGTAAGATCGGCGAAGGCTATGGCTTATCTGCAGAGAAGATGATTGAGATCTTCCGTCCAGAAGACCGCAAGATGGTCAAAGAAGATATGCTGGTGCAAAAAGCAGTGAAACTGGTGGAAGACAACGCCATCTATGTAGAGCCTAAGAAAGAAGAGACAAAAGAAGAAGCAAAAACTGAAGAATAAACAAAACACAGAGGGGAGGCTCAAAGAATGAGTTTGGTACCTTATGTTATTGAGCAAACAAGCCGGGGTGAGCGCTCTTATGATATTTTTTCCCGGTTGCTGAAAGATCGGATTATCTTTTTGGGAGAAGAGGTGACCGATGTCAGCGCCAATCTGGTGGTGGCACAGCTGCTGTTTTTAGCAGCAGAAGACCCAGATAAAGATATTAATTTGTATATCAATAGTCCGGGTGGGTCAGTGACGGCCGGTATGGCAATCTATGACACTATGCAGTATATCAAACCAGATGTATCCACCATTTGTATTGGCCTGGCAGCCAGCATGGGGGCCTTCCTGCTCTCTGGCGGTGCAAAGGGGAAACGCTTTGCCCTGCCTAATGCAGAAATTATGATCCATCAGCCTTCCGGTGGCGCACGGGGGCAGGCCACAGAAATTCAGATTGTGGCAGAAAATATTTTGAAAACAAAGAAAAAACTCAATGAGATTTTGGCTAACAATACAGGCAAATCCATTGAGGAGATTACCCGGGATACAGAACGGGACAATTATATGTCCGCAGAAGAAGCCAAAGAGTATGGCTTAATCGATGAGGTAATCACCAAGCCTATGTGAGCAGGGCGAAAGAAAAGAAAGGATAAACGACATGGCATCAAAAATGGATGACAAAAAACAGCTGCGTTGTTCCTTTTGTGGGAAAACGCAAAGCGAAGTCAAAAAACTGATCGCCGGGCCGGACGTATATATTTGTGATGAATGCGTAGATTTATGCGCGGACATCATTCAGGACGGCTTGGAGGAAGAAGGACGCCAGGAAGCAATGAGCTTGCCTACGCCCAAAGAGATGAAGGCGTTTTTAGATGAATATGTCGTGGGCCAGGATGCAGCAAAGCGAGTGCTGGCTGTGGCGGTATATAACCATTATAAGCGGATTGCCCGCCGGAAAGACGCCGGAGAAGTGGAGCTGCAAAAAAGCAATATCCTGATTGTAGGGCCCACAGGCGTTGGTAAAACGCTTTTGGCCCAGACCATGGCCCGGATGCTCCATGTGCCCTTTGCCATTGCGGATGCAACCACATTGACGGAAGCAGGTTATGTGGGTGAGGACGTGGAAAATATCTTGCTAAAGCTAATTCAAGCGGCAGATTATGATATTGAGCGGGCAGAAAAGGGCATCGTTTATATCGATGAGATTGATAAAATCACTCGCAAGAGCGAAAACCCGTCCATCACCCGGGATGTAAGCGGCGAAGGTGTACAGCAGGCGCTGCTGAAAATTTTGGAAGGTACAGTGGCCTCTGTTCCGCCCCAGGGAGGGCGGAAGCATCCGCATCAAGAGTTGCTGCAGATTGATACCACCAATATTCTTTTCATCTGCGGCGGCGCTTTTGGCGGCATTGAAAAGATCATTGAAAACCGCATGGGCGAAAAAGTCATTGGCTTTGGCGCCCGGGTGCAGAGCAAGCGGGAGACGGATTTTGATCAGATTATGGCCAATATCCAACCGCAGGATCTGATGAAATATGGTCTCATTGCTGAGTTTGTGGGCCGCTTACCTGTGGTGGTGACGTTAAATGATTTGGATGAAGATCAGTTGGTGAAGATTCTGACCGAGCCGAAAAATGCCATCACCAAACAGTATGAATATCTCTTTGCTTTGGATGATGTGACACTGGAATTTGAGCCGGACGCCCTGCGTGCGATTGCCAAATTGGCCATTGAGCGTGGAACAGGAGCCAGAGGTCTGCGCGCCATTGTGGAGAGCTTCATCAGTAAAATCATGTATGAAATTCCTAGCGATCCCAATGTGGAAAAATGCACCATCACTGCCGCCTGTGTGCGGGGAGAGGGAGAACCTTTGTTGGTGTACCGAAATGGCGATGGAGGCAAAGAAGCATCCTAAAGATTTGTTAGGAACAATAATGAAAGAAAAAAAGAGCCTTTTAGACGGAATAAAACCGGCGAGAGGCTCTTTTTTTTGCAGTGCTAGAGGGCTAGGGAAGAAAAAGAAAGCGCGCTACCGCAAATCTGTCCGACAGATGGCAGAGCATGACATGTTGTGCCAATCCATCCATGGAGAATAAAAGCAGAAAAGATGGATAATAGGACGGTAGAGTAGGGCAGATATGCCGGATACAGAGGAATAAAATCAATGCGGAGAAAATACATCCCTATTGGACTTTCATGGGGAAAAGAAATGTGCGGATGAAGAGCTTAGGTAATAGAAAGGAATCAACAAAAGGAATTGTAAACAATTAGAATAAAAAAACACCGCTGCTAGGGGCCAGGAGGCATCCCCGTAAGCGGTGTTTTTTGTTATGCCGTCCGCCTTAGGAGGCGGCGGAAGGCGATCAATCAATCAAAGGAAGATTTATTGTTCGCAAAGGCGAAGCAGCTGTTCCCATCTGTCATCTACTTCCTGCTGGAATTGAGCGATGAGATCTTCATTGCCTTTTTTGAAGAGGTGTTTGAAACGACCCTGGGGTTTCAAGAAATCTTCGATGGGCAGTTTCTTTTTGGGTTGGTAGTTAAGGGTCCATTTCCCGTTTTCTACCTCAAACAAAGGCCAGTAGCAAGTTTCTACAGCCAGGTTACAGATCTTCATCAGATCCTGGGCAGGATATCTCCAGCCTCTGGGGCAGGGAGCCATTACGTTTAAGAAAGCTGCGCCTTCAGTATAAATGGCTTTTTCAGCTTTTTTATGCAGGTCGCTGAAGTTTTTGATGAAGGTGGTCTGAGCCACATAAGGGATATGGTGTGCAGCCATCACCTGGGTAAGGTCTTTTCTGCCCTGCATTTTACCATTAGAGCATTTGCCCACAGGTGTGGTGGTGGTATCTGCAAAGCGAGGCGTTGCAGAAGAACGCTGGATACCGGTATTCATGTATGCGCCGTTGTCGTAACATACATATACCATATCATGGCCACGTTCCATAGCGCCGGACAGAGACTGGAACCCGATATCATAGGTGCCGCCGTCACCGCCGAAAGCAATAAATTTATAGTCGCCTTTTACTTTACCTTTTTTCTTCAGCACACGATAGGCCGTTTCAGCACCGCTGATGGTGGCGCCAGCATTTTCAAAAGCGTTATGGATGAAGGAATCCTGCCAAGCAGTATAAGGATACATGAACGTGGAAACTTCCAGGCAGCTGGTGGCGGAGCAAATCACAGCTTCATCCTCATCATGAAGACCCCGCAGCACGTTACGAACGGCAACGGTGCCGCCGCAGCCAGCACACATTCTATGGCCGCCTGCCAAACGTTCTTTTTTACTCATGGTGTCTTTCAAATTGGTATACATCGTATTCACCTCTCTTAGTCTCTCAGGGACAGATACCGGTAATCGTCTTCCACTTTGCCTTTGGCAACGATTTCTTCCAAAGCAGCATAAACTTCTTCAATGTTTTCCACACGAACGTCTCTGCCGCCCAAACCATAGATGTAGTTCACGATTAAGGGTTTTTCTTCACAGCCATACAGTGCGCTCTTTACTTCGGCGCAAACAGGGCCGCCTTGAGAGTTGAAGCCTTCGCTTCTGTCCATTACGGCGATGGCTTTGCAATGCTTGAGGGCTTCCGCCATTTCTTCTGCAGGGAAAGGACGGAAGACACGGATCTTCAAAAGACCAACTTTCTTGCCCTGGGCACGCAGTCTATCTACAGCGTCTTTCGCTGTACCAGCGGCAGAGTTGATGATAACAATGGCACATTCAGCATCTTCCAGCTGATACGTTTCAAAAAGGCCATATTCCCGACCGGAGATGGCTTTGAATTCTTTGGCCACATCCAAAATAACCTGTTTGGCATTCTTCATAGCTTCAGCTTGCGCTTTTTTTGCTTCCATATAAAAACCAGGAGTCGCATAAGCGCCTACAGCCATGGATTTGTCATCCAGAAGATAATGTTTTGGCTGATATTCACCAACGAAGTTCTTCACTACGTCATCTTCCAAAAGGCTGATGTTTTCCACCGCATGGCTAGTGATGAAACCATCCTGGCAGATCATGATGGGCAGAAGAACCTTTTCATTTTCAGCAATCCGGAAAGCCTGCACGAAGTTGTCATAAGCTTCCTGGTTGTTTTCGGAATAAATTTGAATCCAGCCGCTGTCTCTAGCGCCCATGGAATCGGAATGGTCCGCATTGATATTAATGGGGCCGGAAAGTGCACGGTTTACCAAAGCCAACGCAATGGGCAGACGGTTAGAAGCTGCCACATACAGTTCTTCCCACATCAAAGCCATACCGCAGGAAGAAGTGGCGGTTAATACTCTGGCGCCGGCAGCAGAAGCACCTACAGCTGCGCTCATGGCGCTATGTTCACTTTCTACAGGAATGAACTCCGTGTCTACCTGGCCATTTGCCACGAAAGCGGAGAAATACTGAGGGATCTCCGTGGAGGGGGTGATGGGGAAAGCAGGCATTACATCGGGGTTGATTTGGCGCATGGCGATGGCCACAGCCTCATTACCGGATAATCTTTCTCTGATAGCCATAATTATTTTTCCTCCTTTACCATGGTGATGGCGCCAAACGGACATACTTGTGCGCAGATGCCGCAGCCTTTGCAGTGATCATAGTCAAAGTCGAGCCGTTTGCCTTCGGTGACAGGGATAGAGCTGTCAGGACAGGCAGGGGTGCAAAGGAGACATTGTTTACATTTTTCTGCATCCCAAATGGGCATATCGGTACGCCAATCGCCGGTACGGAATTCAGCGCTGGTGCCGGGAAGATAAATGTCACAAGCCACAGTCAGATCTTGCCAGCGGCTCTGATCGGTATATTTTTCAGTCACTCTTTCGCTCATGAGTTATTTCACCTCCTGCAATGCCATACGAAGGGCCTGCATATTGCCTTCGATTACTTCGGGTTTGGATGCAAATTTGTGTTTGAAAGAACCTTGCATTTCATCCAAGAAATCATTTTCATCCATGACATGGGCCACTTTTACAATAGAAGCCAGCATAGGCATATTGGGGAAATATTTTCCCAAAGCGGCGATGGAGATTTTTCTGGCATCAATGGTATAGATCTTGCCTTTGTAACCATTGAGCAAAGGACGAAGTTCTTCTCCGGCTTTTTCAGAGTTGATGATGATTGCGCCATCTTCTTTCAGTCCGGCGGTAACATCAACAGCCGTCAGAAGCGTTTCATCCACAACGACAACATATTCCGGGTCATAAATGTTGGAATGAACACGGATTGGCTCATCGCTGATGCGGTTGTAAGCGGTGATGGGTGCACCCATACGCTCTGGGCCGTATTCAGGGAAGCCCTGCACATATTTACCGGTGTTGAAGGCAACATCGGCCAACAAAAGGGCAGCGGTTTTTGCACCCTGGCCGCCGCGGCCATGCCAACGGATCTCAAGTGTTTTTGCCATAGGAAAGATACCTCCTTATGTTTAATTCGATCTTTCAAGAAAAGCAACACCTATATAATAAAGCAAAACAAATGCCAAAACAATAGAAAGCGTCAAAAAATTTTTGAAAAATAGAAAAGCAGCCCGGTTTTTGGCGAAAAACGGGTTGAAAAAGTTTGTCAGCCATGGACAAAAGTGATGCAAAATCCATTGGTGGGAGAGAAGAAAATGTGTTATAATGAAAGAAAAAATGAGAGAAAAGGTGTGAGAATTGTGCTAACAAAGGAACAGGTATATACTTATCACCTATTTGAAGAAATTTTAAACCGTTCTGGTGAGGGTGTGAATGTGGTGGATACAAAAGGGGTATTGGTATATGTGAACCAGGTGTCTGCAGCCTATTGCAATTCTTCCATCGAGGAGATGATCGGCCGGCCGATTACGGATTTTTATCCAGATGCCATGCTGCTGCATGTGCTGCGGAATAAAAATGAGCGACTGAACGAAAAGATGCATTATATTGGGAAAAAGCGGTATATGTGCAGCAGCTACCCTATCTACCGAAACGGAGAATTTTTAGGGGCATATTCTGTTTTTCGAGATGTGCAGGAGATAGATGACCTCAATAAAAAAGTGAAATACTTGGAGCTGCAGGTACGGCTCAATCAGCCGGAAGAAGATATTTCTGCCATTGTGGATGAAGGCGGGGCGTTGAGCGCTGTTTTTGCGAAAGCGAAAAAGACGGTGGGATCACTGGGCGGTCCAAGGCACTGTATCATTACCGGAGAGAGCGGCACGGGGAAAACGATGCTGGCAAATTTGATCTATAACTATGCCAAGCGCATTGGGGTAATTGCAGAAAATGCCCCTTTTATTGAGATTAACTGCGCACAGTTTTCAAACCCAGACATTGCTGCAATGGAAATCTTTGGATCGGTGGAAGGCGCATACACTGGCTCAAAACGGAAAAAAGGCTTATTTGAGCAGGCGGACGGGGGCATCCTTTTTTTGGATGAAGCCCATGCCCTGGAAAATTATCAAAATATGCTTTTAAAGGCCATTGAAAGCGGCAAAATCCGGCGGATTGGGGATACAAAAGAAATCTCGATCAATGTCATCATCATTGCTGCTTCCACCCGGGATTTGCATGAAGTATTGCTGCCGGAGCTATATCAGAGACTGGCCCAGTATGCAATGCACTTGCCCTCCCTTCAGGAGCGGGGCCGAAGAGAAAAAGAGCGCCTGTTAAAGCGGTTTGTGGAAAAATACCAACAAGCGGTATGGGATAGTTTAAAGATACGTTATACAGTTCATTTTACGCCAGAGGCCAGAGAAGCGCTGCTTAATGCCGTCTACCCTCGGAATATCCGGCAATTTCGGGATGTAATTAACTTCAGCATTGATGCTTCCTCGCCGCTGATTGAAGATGTGAAAGACCAGCAAGAAATTTCCACCGTGGTGGGGATGGAGCATCTGCCCTTTGAGCTGATGGAAACGGAGCCTAAGGCTGTGGCTGTGCTGGCTAACGCTGTCAAAAAGAAAAATAAGATTGATGAAAAAGCCCATGACCGTATTATGCAGCTTTCTGCTGAGGGATTGGGGCCGCGGAAGATTGCAGCCCGATTGCGGGAAGAAGGGTATGATCTGGCGTATTACCAAGTGGCATATGACTTAAAAAAGAAACAGCCTTAAGGGGTAAGGTTGAAGACGGGGCTAGGCTGTGATATAATCCTTCGAGAATAAGGCCAAGGCAGGTGATCAGGGATGGAAGAACCGGCAGATGTGGAGCTGCAGGGCACTGTAGAGGATCTGATTTTTCAAAATGATAAAAATGGCTACACCGTCTTTTCTCTGGCAGTGAGTGAAGAGACAGAGGTGGTATGTGTAGGCACCATGGGGCCGCTGCATCCAGGAGAGAGCCTTTTGGTGCGAGGCACATGGACTGTCCATCCGACCTATGGCAGGCAGCTGACGATACAGTATTATGAAAAAACCGTGCCCACCACCGAGGAAGGTATCCGAAAGTATCTTGCCAGTGGTCTGATCAAAGGGATTGGAAAAAAAACGGCAGAAAAAATCGTTGACCGGTTTGGAGAAGCCACTTTTTATGTTATTGAGGAAAAACCGGAACGGCTAGTGGAAATCAGAGGTATCACCTATGAGAAGGCAATGCGCATCAGCGAGGCCTTTTGCAGTCAGCATGAGATGCGCCGCGCCATGGTTTTTTTACAGCAATTCGGCATCTCGCCGGCCTACGCCTTGCGCATCTATCAAAAATATAAATCCCGGACCTTTGATATTTTGCAAACCAATCCCTATCGCTTGGCGGACGATATTTCTGGCATTGGTTTTTTGATGGCAGATAAAATTGCCGCCCATGCGGGCATAGCTGCGCAATCCCCGTTTCGAGTGGAAGCAGGGGTGAAATATATCCTCAATCGGGGCGCTTTAGATGGCCATACATATTTGCCGCAAAGCCAGGTGGTAGAGCAGGTTAGCCGGCTGTTGTCTGTGGAAGATTTGCTTGTGGAAAATGCCATCACCTCTTTACAGTTGGAGCACCAAATTTGGCGGGAGAAACAGGCGGAAGAGACAAAGGTTTATTTGAACTTATACTATTATGCAGAGATTGCATCTGCCAAAAAGATTTTGGAACTTTTGGCGGATACTGTGGATGATGGCGGTACCGATTGGGATAAAATCATTGCGCAAACAGAAATCCATGAGGGCATCCATTTGGCAGAAAAACAGCGCCAAGCCGTGAAAGAGGCCATGACAAATGGGCTGTTGATCATTACCGGCGGTCCTGGTACAGGAAAGACCACCACCATCCGTACCATGCTTGAAATTTTTCAACAGCGGGAGGAAAAGGTACTGCTGGCAGCGCCCACAGGCCGGGCGGCAAAACGCATGAACGAAGCCACAGGGCTGCCAGCCCAAACCATTCACCGGCTTCTGGGCACGTCTTTTTTGGCGGAAGACAGTCGAAGCCAGCGGTTTGAAAAAAATGAGGAGGATCCGCTGGATGCAGATGTGATTGTGGTGGATGAGATGAGCATGGTGGATATTTTGCTCTGGAATAGTTTCTTAAAAGCAGTCTCGCCGGGAACCCGCCTAGTGCTGGTGGGGGATGTGGATCAGCTGCCTTCGGTGGGGCCGGGCAATGTGCTGAAAGATCTGATCCGCAGCGGTGTTGCACCGGTAGTATCGCTCAATGAGATTTTCCGTCAGGCCAAAGAAAGCGCCATCATTACCAATGCCCACCTGATTAACGAGGGAAAAGCGCCAGTGCTCAATGATAAAACGAAGGATTTCTTTTTTGTTCACCGTTCACGCACCGAAGATGCAGCTGAGGAGGTGATCCGGCTCATTCAAAAGCGTCTGCCTGCTTTTACCGGCTGTGAAAGCACGGAAATCCAAGTGCTTAGCCCCATGCGCAAAGGAACCCTTGGCGTGACCGAACTGAACCGGAGGCTCCAGCAGGCCTTAAATCCGCCCGGGCGAGGAAAAAAGGAAAAGGCTTTTAGAGCTATGGTGTTTCGGGAAGGGGATAAGGTGATGCAAATCAAAAATAACTATAACTTATCCTGGAAAATCATTGGCCCTCTCGGGAAAACGGTGGAGGATGGATTGGGCGTATTTAATGGGGATACGGGTGTGATTGAACGCATTGATCTAACATCGGAAACGATGGAGGTGCTCTTTGACGATAATCGGCGGGTAAGTTATGATTTTACACAGCTGGAAGAGCTGGAGCTTTCTTATGCTACCACCATTCATAAGTCCCAGGGCAGTGAATATCCGGTGGTGATTATTCCGCTGGTAAGTGGCCCACCGATGCTGTTAACGAGAAATTTATTATATACGGCAGTCACCCGGGCGAGAAAACTGGTGGTGCTGGTTGGGGTGGAGGAAACGATGCGGGCCATGGTGGATAATAACCGGGAAGTGCGGCGGTATTCTTCTTTGGATGAACGGCTGCGCAGTTTGGACGCCTTTATGCGGCAGGGGGAGTGAAACGGTGAACGCAGAACAGATTTGGGAGCTCTTTTTTCCGCCTCGCTGCCTGTTGTGTGGTGAAATTTTAGCCATTGGTCAGGGCAAGCTTTGCAGCGACTGTCAAATGGAGGTGCAGCGGCGGGAAGGACGGCTGCTTTTTTCGCCACAGACCCAGCAGCCAGAGGGGTTAGAAGCAGGATTTGCCGTGTTTTATTATGAGGAAAGCAAAGAAGCCATTTGGCGGTTTAAGTTTCATGGGGCCTACCGGATGGGCGAGGATTTCGGTCGGCTCATGGCAGAAAAAGCTGGGAAAGCAGGTTTTTTGGATTTGGCAAAAGCGCAGGTGGTTATCCCAGTGCCGGTGCATCGACAACGGCTTCGTCTGCGAGGGTTTAACCAGGCGGCACTCTTAGCCCGCCCAGTGGCTGCGGTATTAAAAGTGCCGATGTCAGAGACCCTTTGCCGTATCCGGCATACGAAAGCCCAAATGACACTGGGAGATCAACAGCGGCAGGAAAATGTGCATCATGCCTTTGCAGTCGTTCGGCCAGAAGAAGTGCGGGATAAACGGGTGTTACTGATTGATGACATTTATACTACCGGCGCTACGGCTTCTAGCTGTGCTTTGGCACTGCGTCAGGCTGGGGCGTCCAGCGTGTCGGTGTTAGCCTTAGCGGCGGGGGCTGTGAGGATAAGATAGAAAAAGGAGGAGAAAATATGCAACAAGGGGCATTGATTCTGGAAGGGGGCGGCATGCGCGGCGCTTTTACGGCGGGTGTGTTGGACGTGTTTTTGGAAGAAGGACTGCAGTTTTCCGCTTGTTATGGCGTTTCTGCCGGGGCCTGTCATTGTGCCAGTTATTTATCAGGCCAGAAGGGGCGGGCCTTTCGGGTATCCAGCGAATATTTGGATGACAATCGGTATGCGAGTATGGAAAGTTTGCTGCGCACCGGGGATTTCTTTGGCGTAGATATGGTGTACCGAAAAATCCCAGAGGAATTAGATCCATATGACTATGAGGCCTTCAGCAAGTATCAGGGCAAGTTCTATGTGGTGGTTACCAACTGTGATACGGGACAGGCAGAGTATTTGCCCATCTGGGATATGAAAAAGCAGATCAACCGACTGCGTGCTTCCAGTTCTTTGCCTTTTTTCGCCCGAGTGGTGCGGCTGAACGGTATTCCCTATTTAGATGGGGGCATCTCTGATGCCATACCGCTGGCTCAGGCAGAGCGGGATGGGTATCGGAAAAATGTGGTGATCCTGACGAGGGATCGTTCTTACCGAAAAAAGCCTTCCAAGGTATCGGTGCTTTTGCCTTTGTTTTATGGGCGGTATCCGGCATTGTGTCGGGCAATGGCGCAGCGGTGGAAAATGTATAACCGGGAAGTGGAAGAGGTACAGCGGGCAGAAGAGACAGAATCGGCATTTGTCATTCAGCCCAAGGAGCCAGTACAGATTGGCCGCCTGGAACGGGATAAAGCAAAACTCCAGGCGTTGTATGAAGAAGGATATGCCCAAGCGAAGGCATCCATGGCAGATTTGAAAGCCTTTTTAGCAGAATAAAAAATACCGCGGGGATTAACCTCGCGGTATTTTGGTATTCGATAGACAGCACACCTAGATAAACCCTGTTTTTGATCACTCATCAGTTGTCAGGACCGATGGAGATAGAAAACTTGCAGCAAAGAGAGGTTATGGGGTTAAAAACGGATGGAGATAAGAATGATCGCTGATGACGTCAAACTGGTAGCCCCTGGCCTGGAATTCCTCAATGATACCAGGAAGTGCAGCAGCAGTGGATTCTTTGCCCTGATTTTGGTGCATCAGTACAATCACCTGATCCCGGTTACCAACGGTGGAAAAGACAGCCTGCTGAATTTGCTCAGGTGTCATGGATTTTCCAGAAGCATCTTTGGCTTCGCTATTCCAGTCCGTATAAACATAACCACGGCGGAGCAGTTCGGCAGTGATCTCTTTCATAATGGTATCTCCGCCATATTTTTTGCTGACGGTGTTGTTTGACCCGCCAGGTAGCCGTACTATGGTAGGACGGTAGCCCAGCACTGAGGCCAGATAATCTTCTTCTTGTTGAAAGTCTTCAAAAAAAGCTTCCACACTTTGATAAATTTTGGCATAGTCATGGCTGGCAGTATGATTCCCAATGGCATGGCCTTCCGCCTGCATCCGCTGCAGCAGGGCAGGATCTGCCTGACCGGTGACAAAAAAGGTGGCGGGCACGCCATACGCTTTTAAAGTATCCAAAATGGTGACCGTATTGGCGGAAGTGCCATCATCGAAGGTAAGATAAACGGTTTTCCCTGTTGGAGGGGATGGCACGGGAGCATAATCTGGCGCAGCCTTTGCTGTGGCACAAAGCATTGCAGCTGCCTGACCCAAGGTCAGCGGTGTGGTAAGGGAAAGGCCGTTTGGCCAAATGCCGCATTGCTGTAAAAAAGCCAGTGCAGTATCAGAATCCTTTTTTTGCATCGGATCAGCTGTCGTAATAATGCCGTAGACTAGGTGGGCAGCCTCTTCTCCTGTTACCGTACTATTTAGGGCAAAAGTACCGTCCGCCTGTACCTCCCATAAGCCTAGCGCACACAAACCAAGTATATCGGCCCGGTCGGCGGGCACGTCGTCTGGATAGGTGAGGCTGCCAGTGGGTAGGGGATGGCCGGTAAGCCCTTCATATAGCTGGGCCAAATAGCGGGAAAATTCGCCCCGGTCAATATAAAAGCTTTGCCGTTGGTCCAGCGCAGGAATGGAACTCGCGGAAAAGATAGCTTCTGCTGGTTTTTCCTCTGCCACCGCTTCAGAAGGTGATGAGCCGGCATGATCTGGTTGTGCCGCAGGGGCGGTTTGGATGCTGCTATCCTCTAATGCCGGTGAGGACGGAGATGGGGCCGCAGATTGTGCCGCGGGAGCGGGAGGAGCTACGGTTTTTGTGTCTGCATCTTCGGTTGTGGTTATGCTGTCAGTGCCGGCAAAAGCAGTGTGATGGTTTGTCCAAAGGGATGGGATACCAACCACAGGCAAGCCTGTGCCTGCAAAAGCAGGGGCGGCAGCGCCCAGCAGCAGTCCGGCAATGAGTAAAATCATCCATAGGCGTTTCATAGGAAATTCCTCCTTTCATACTACTATACTAGATAGACAGAAAAAAGTCTTGAAAAGTTTCGGTGGTTTTTCTTACAAATTTCTTTCATTTGGCAAGGGTTTCTTCCCTTTCGAATACGGACGAGATGAAACAGAGGCAGGATAGCTTATGGTGCGCAGAAACTTTTGTTGATGGGCATAAGATACAGAAGGAAAAGGTAACCGAGAGATAGGGCCTATATTGAATCAATAGGGCAGCCCCCTTTGGGTGGTTCCCTGCCGCATCGCCACAAGGACAATGGGAAGTCATAGAAGGAAAAACAGAAAACCCACCTAAAACGGCCCTTGATTTAATCCAAAGGGACCCTGGGGTTTAAAATAATATCGCTTAGGCAGCTAGTTGGCGGCAGAAAAAAAGTTCATGGAATGATTGGACATGTGGAAAATATTGCTAGGCAGGAAGAAAAAGGAAGAGAAGATGCCGCATTTAGCCTGCTTTTTGTAGAATATCCGCATCCCGTTGCCCCGGTTTTTTATTGGTGGTATACTAAAGACAGAGGCATTTGGCGTCTCTTTTCGGCCGGTATTGGATTGGGCCGAAAAATGGCGAGGTTTCTAAAATAGAAGGAGGTTTGTGATGTCTGCTGTCAATGAATTAATCAATCATATTACGTTGCCTAAGTTTGTAAAAGTTCATCAGCTTTTTGATCGGAACGACCTTTCCCAGGAAGAGATTCGCAGTCGGATCGAAACAGCGCTTAAAAGCCCGGATTTGGCTGGCCGGATTAAGCCTGGTCAGCGCATTTGCATTACTGGCGGTAGCCGAGGCATTTCAAATATGCCTTTTGTAACAAAATTGTTGGCAGATTATGTAAAAAGTCAGGGAGCTTCTCCTTTTATTGTGCCTGCCATGGGCAGCCATGGCGGCGCCACAGCGGAAGGGCAGAAGGAGATCTTAAAAAGCCTTGGCATTACCGAGGAAAGCATGGGCTGCCCGATCCTTTCTTCTATGGAAACAGTGAAAGTGGGCCATGTGGACGAAGCGGATTTCGATGTGCATATCGACAAAAATGCTGCTGAGGCGGATGGTATCATTGTGCTTAACCGTGTCAAAGCACATACCAGTTTTCAAGGCCCATATGAAAGCGGCCTGATGAAGATGCTCACCATTGGTTTGGGCAAACAGCATGGCGCTTATATTTGTCATTCCCAAGGGGATGATGAAATGAGCTACCGCATTGGCTTAAATGGCCGGGCAGTAATTGCCACAGGAAAAGTGATTTTTGGCGTGGCATTGCTGGAAAATGCGTTTGATAAGACGTTTGATTTGGCAGTGCTGCCCGCAGAACAGATTCCAGAAGAGGAGCCGAAACTGCTGGAAAAAGCCAAAGCTGCCATGGGCCGGCTGTACTATGACAACTGTGACATCCTGATTTGCCGGGTGCTGGGTAAAAACTTCACAGGCGCTGGTATGGACCCTAATATCGTGGGCCGCTGCGTCAATCCAAAGCTGAAAATGGGCATTACCTCTCAGCGCATTGGGGTGTTGGATTTAAGTGATGAGTCTCACGGCAATGCCACTGGTATGGGCCGGGCAGATCTGGCGTCACGCCGGTTTTATGAAAAAGTAAGCTTTGATGATACGTATCCAAATGCGATTACCAGCTATGATATGTCTGCTTACCGTATCCCTGTCATTGTGGATAATGATGAAGAAGTGCTCAAGGCTGCAGTTGCCAGCTGCTTGAAAATCGATTATGAAAATCCACGGATTATCTTGATTAATAATTCGCTGGAAATTGAGCATATTTTGGTATCTGAGGGAATGCTGAAAGAGACCAAAGCCAATCAGAATTTGGGCATTGAAAGTAATCCATTCTATCTGGAATTTGATGCCGAAGGCAATCTACTGACAAAGTTTTAATGCTCTTTGCCGCCCAAACCGTCCTGGTTTGGGCGGATTTTTTTGCCTGTGGGCCAGGGATCCTCCTGTGGGAAACGATGGGCCTTCCATATTTACAAACGCCAGGTTCTAAGATACAATAGGGAAAACAGGATATCAGGCACTGGGCAAAAAAGGAGAGTAGGCATGGGATTATTTCAATTATTCGGTTTTGGCGACAGCATTGGCATTGACCTAGGCACGGCCACGATTCTTGTGTATGTTAAAGGACAGGGCATTGTGATTCGGGAGCCATCGGTGGTGGCGGTGGAGCAGGATACGGGTACGATTTTAGCCGTGGGGCAAGAAGCCAGGCGCATGCTGGGTAAGACCCCAGGCAATATTGCCGCCATTCGTCCCCTGCGGGAAGGGGTGATTTCGGATTATGAAATGACAGAGCGGATGCTCAAATACTTTATCACAAAAGCCATTGGCAAAACCTCCTTTGTTAAGCCTACCATTGCTGTCTGCGTGCCCAGTGCGGTGACGGAGGTAGAAAAGCGGGCAGTGGAAGATGCGGCTCGTCAGGCAGGCGGACGAAAGGTCTACGTGATTGAGGAGCCCATGGCGGCAGCCATTGGAGCTGGCATTGATACTGCAAAAGCTTGCGGCAGTATGGTGGTAGATATTGGCGGCGGCACAACGGATATTGCTGTCATTTCCTTGGGCGGCATCGTGGTGAGCGATTCCATTAAAGTGGCCGGGGATAATTTTGATGAAGCCATTATCCGCTATATGCGCCGTAAGCATAATGTGCTTATTGGGGAAAATAGTGCAGAACAGCTAAAGATCAACATTGGCACGGCCTACGCCCGTACTATGCCTGTATCTATGGATGTGCGGGGCAGAAATTTGATTACAGGCCTGCCCAAAAATATCACCGTCAATAGTGATGAAATGCTGGAAGCGCTCAGTGAGTCTGTCAACACCATTGCAGAAGCAGTGCATGGCGTATTGGAACGGACGCCGCCGGAGTTGGCTGCGGATATTTTTGAACGGGGCATTGTGATGACTGGCGGCGGAGGACTATTATATGGGATGGATAAACTCATTGCCGAACGCACTGGTATTCGGGTGATCATTGCAGAAGATGCTGTCAGCTGCGTGGCGTATGGCACAGGAAAGTATATTGAGTACATTGATGGCGCGCCCCAGCGAGAAAAGCGTCAGGCCAGCCGTCAAAAACGGGCTGCCAGCCGCCAAAAACGGGATGAAAAACGGGAAAAACGCCAAAGCAAACGCGAAAAATCATGAGTGCTGATACGAAAAAAGGGCCGAAAACAGGTCCTTTTTCGTTTAGGTAGGAAAACATAAGGGAAGGATATTGACATTTGCGGATAAGACTGATAAAATAATCCCGTTCGAGACTTATCCAGAGTGGTAGAGGGACAGGGCCCTGTGACACCCGGCAACCGGCAATTTTTTGTAGCGGTGCCAATTCCCCCGTCGAACGTATGGCGGAAGATGAGTCGGTAACGAAATTTGCGGCCCTGACGGGCTTTTTTTATTGCCTGCCGCACAAATACGCGAACCCAGGAACAACAAAGGAGGAACAGTATGGCAAAACGGTTTTTTACCTCGGAATCGGTGACGGAAGGACATCCCGATAAAATTTGTGACCAGATTTCCGATGCAATCTTGGACAATATTCTAGCGCAGGACCCCAATGCCAGGGTGGCTTGTGAAACCACCACCACCACAGGCATGATCTTTGTTTTGGGGGAAGTGACAACGACCGGATATGTGGATGTGGAAAGCATCGTGCGTCAGACGGTGCGGGAGATCGGTTACACACGGGCAAAATATGGCTTTGACGCAGACAGCTGTGCAGTTATTACGGCGCTGCATGGGCAAAGCCCGGACATTGCCCTGGGTGTGGACCAGGATGGCGCTGGCGACCAGGGAATGATGTTTGGCTATGCCTGCAATGAAACACCGGAATATATGCCTATGCCCATTTCTCTGGCACACAAACTGACCCGACAGCTGGCATTGGTACGGAAAAATGGCACCCTTTCTTATCTTCGTCCCGATGGCAAGAGCCAGGTGACTGTGGAATACGAAGATGGCAAGCCCGTTCGGGTGGATACCATCGTAATTTCAACCCAGCATGCACCTGATGTGGATCAGGATTCAATCCGGAAAGATGTGATCGAATCTGTGATCAAGGCAGTGATCCCGGCAGAATTGTTGGATGAAAATACAAAAATCTATGTCAATCCCACTGGCCGGTTTGTTATTGGAGGCCCGCAGGGAGATGCCGGCTTAACTGGCCGCAAGATCATTGTGGATACTTACGGCGGCTATGCCCGTCATGGCGGCGGCGCCTTTTCCGGTAAAGACCCTACAAAGGTAGACAGAAGCGCTTGCTATGCCGCACGCCATGTGGCCAAAAACATTGTGGCCAGCGGTATTGCCGATCAGTGTGAGATTCAGCTGGCTTATGCTATCGGTGTTGCTCAGCCTGTGGCAATTTATGTTAATACCTATGGCACTGGAAAAGTCAGCGATAAGAAGTTAGTGGAGATCATTGAAAAGAACTTTGACTTAACGCCTAAGGGCATTATTAACCGCTTTGATCTGCGCCGTCCGATCTATCGCCAGACTGCTGCCTACGGTCACTTTGGCAGAGATGATCTGGATCTGCCATGGGAAAAATTGGATATGGTGGATGTGTTTAAAGCATATTTGGAGAATTAAAACAGGCGTCCTTTTGGACAGTATTTATCGTGAACTATTTCGTTGGAACCGGTGTGTTAGTGCACACCGGTTCTATTTTTTTGTTTCGGACGTTTTTTCATCATTGGCCCCTTTTTGTCAGTTTGGATATACTGAGGGAAAATGCCAGTTGAGCCTCACAGCAATTTTCTACACTGTGTGCCTTTTCAGGTTCTGTCCTTTTCCTTTGTCGTCAGTTCGTAAAAGCAGCCCACATCAGGTTATCGCCTATCTAACAATATGTCTATTTGTATGAAACGCATAGTCGCATTTGTGATGTAGAGCGGTTATCCGAGGGCTGATCCATTGTATTGGCTGTGGCACTGGGATATATGAGCTGAACATGGGGAAAATAGCCCGCGACAAATTTGCGGTGGATTGATGTGTTTAGACGGGGAAAAACAGCAAGCACGGTAAGCAAAGTGATACAGATAGTTATGGCGCTCCAACGAATTTGTGGGAGCGCCATAATCTTTTTTGGATGGAAATGAAGTTGAGTCGATGCACAAGGATGCATGAAATGGTAAGCTGGGCATCAATGAAACGGAAGCCAATGCAGCTAGTTCAATGCGCAATGCCGAAAAATAGGGCCATATCCTCTTCCACAGTGCCCATTGCTGCTATGCCAAAGTTTTCCACTAGAACCTTTGCCACATGGGGGCTTAAAAAAGCAGGCAGTGTGGGACCGAGATGGATATTTTTTACACCAAGATACAGCAGCGCCAGCAGTACAATAACCGCTTTTT
>CAJFIN010000029.1 GCA_904381335.1 Candidatus Neoanaerotignum galli
TATTAAAAGCAATTCTAGGCAAATATCCTAAATCTTCTAATATAGTAAATAAAGGAAAAAATATTGCCATAGGAGGAAGCATTACAGAAATTATCCAAGTTAAAGTTCGATAAACACCTAAGATAAGCATATCAGAGAGCCAAGCAGGGCAGTTTAGTAAATTTGCAAAATCAATTAAATTTTCTTGTACATAACCAAAAAATGAAAATAATAATTGAGATGGATAATTTGCTCCAACAATAGTAATCCAAAAGATAATACCTAGAAATATTATCATTATTGGAATACCAAAAGTTTTAGATGTTAATATCTTATCTATTTTTTTATCTCGATTAGAATAAGATTTGTCTTCAAATTTGCATACCTTTTTTTGGTATATGACCTCCATACTCGAGGTAATGCCAAAACCACATCCATTCCCGCCCGTTTTGCCTGGGCCAATACCTGCTCTGCCTGCTGTTCCATCTCTTCATTGCTTTCCACATAAATGCGCCGTAAGTTGGGATGGGTTACCGCAGCCTGAAACTGGCTATACGTGGTCACCAATGCTGTCAAATCCTTTTCATAGCGAATTTGGCTGTTGTTCTCCCGCGCTTTGGGTAATGCCTGCAGCCCCTTGCGCTGGCCTTTTTCTACTCTCTTTTTGGAAAGATTCTCCAGGGCCTCCCGGCGCATCTGATTGATTAAGCCAATCGGAATATAAAGCGCCCCTTCCAAAGTCACTGTCCATTCCCCTGGTGTATAGACAGTCCCCCCTAGCTTCACTAATTGGCGATGTACTGTCTGCTGAGTAACCGGCTGATTTTTCGCTTCTTCCGGCTCCTGCCCCAGGGCAAAGCCTGTATTGCCATCCTCATCCCATACTTCAAGACGCATTGGTGCTCCTAACTTTGCCGTAAATGCACCGGAAAGCACTACCCGGGCTGGATCTGTCTTACATTGCCGGTCCAGCTCATCCATCAGCGTTTTATCGTATGTCTTATAAACCGGATCATTTTTCTCAATCTGCCCCGCTAAAGTTAAATGGATCACTTCTCCCGTCCGAGATGATTTTGTGATTTGACAGCCCACATGAGGCTCTGCTTTTGTCCAAATTTCAATTCCATCCCCTGGCGCCATGGGTTCCCGGGTGCGGATGGAAAGGCGCTGTTTCTTCGCATCCCGCTGGTCCACAAATCCAGCCAGCAGCCCCCAGCTCTTGGGCCGCTGTGGACTCATCATTTCCCGACCCGAATGGGTGTAGTAATATCCTTCGGTAAAACCACCACGATTAAACAGCTGTAGCAACACTTTTTTATCCTGTTCCTCCACAGCGTAGCCATTCGGATCTTGGGCATAGCGATCCATATATTTCCTGTAAATCGCCGTCACCCCTGCTACATATTCCGGCGTTTTCATCCTCCCTTCAATTTTAAAGGAAGAGATGCCACTTTTCATTAACTCTGGTAAAATCTCCAGCGTTTCCATGTCTTTGGTGCTCATTAAATGGCCTTCCGCCCGCTTTTCATATCCTTCGTACAACGAAAATGGCAACCGGCAGGTCTGGGCACATCTTCCTCGATTGCCGCTTCGTCCGCCCAGCATGCTGCTCATAATGCACTGCCCAGAATAAGATACGCATAATGCCCCATGGATAAACGTTTCCAGCTCCACATCAGCTTGCTTCGCTATTGTCTGGATTTCTGCCAGATTCAGTTCCCGGCTCAATACCACCTTGGAAAAGCCCATTTGCTGTAATGCCTTGACATCGGATACTGTGTTCGCCGTTAATTGGGTGCTGGCGTGCAATTTCAGTTCGGGAAAGGCTGCCCGTATCTCTCTGGCCGCACCCAAATCCTGTACAATCAGCGCATCTACCCCCATAGCATAAACGCTGTTTACTAATTGTAATAATCCTTGCCGCTCGTTGTCCTTATATAGCGTGTTCACTGTCAAATAGACTTTTACGCCCCGCAAATGACAGTAATCCATAGCCTCAGATAGTTCCTCCATGGTAAAATTTCCTGCCGATGCCCGGGCGCTATATTGCTTTGCTCCTAGATAGACAGCATCTGCCCCACTGGCAACTGCCGCCTTTAAGCTTTCCATGTTGCCCGCCGGGGATAAAAGTTCCGGTTTCTTCCCTGTCACGTTCCGCCCATCCTTTCTGCTTGCCGCTAAGCTTACTTCACCGCTGCGGCATGGCGTTTCTTTGTATCATTCCTTCGTTCGCTGCATAAAAGGAAGGGAAGTCATCCAGCTTCCCCTCCCGCTGCTTTTATTTTTCCGGTGCCCGCTGTACTTCCTGTATCTGTGGCGACCCATCTTGGTTATATTTTGTGGCCCTCGCCTGCTGTCTCTTGTACTCCACCGATTTGATATGATTGATCTTGGCGATTTGCTTTTTCAAATCTTCCTCTAAAAGACGAATGGTCTCATCCTTTTTTTGCCCTGCTTCTTGTAGTGACTTCTTTTCCTCTTCCAGCGCAGCAATCTGTTCCTTTTGACGGAAAATTTCTTCTTCTAATTCCTTTTGCTTGGCCATCAGCTGTTGTTCTTCCACACAAAGGGCACGGTTTTTCTGTTCCATCTCTTCTATGGATCCAGGATCAGCTTCTTCCATTTGCTTCAGCTGTTCCATCTGCTGCTCCAATGCTTCCTTTTTTTCCTTCATTTTAAAATAGTCGTCTGCAATATTCAGCGATGTCAGCACAGAAATCAGATTCGCATTGAGAGCACGGGAATTATCGCTGTTGCGGATCTCTTCCGCCTTTTGTTCAATGTAGTCAGCTACTTTTGTCATATATTCCACCGACTCGTTGCCCGTCAGGGTCATTGTCTTCCCGCAAACGCGCACCGAAACGCTGTTTTTATACCCCATGTCTCACACGATCCTTTCTTGCAGCCGTTTTTACCCCATCGATGGCCACCATTTTTTTTGTAAATGATGTTTAATAGGCATGCGCCATGTTTGATCTGTGGCCCCTACGCCTGTCTTTCATCCATCAGGGAAACTGTCTCTTTCTCCACTATGTGAGGATATTATACCATCTTCCTGTCTCTTTGGCAAAACAAAATTGTTCCTGCCCTTTTTTTCCCACCACCGCCAGCTCAGCTGTCCCCCATCACCGAAAAAAGCCACATAAAAACTCCTGCATGACAAAGCCATACAGGAGAATAACTGCAAAAAAGCAAGAACTCGTTTCAATGAACAATACCCGCTATCTTTCTTACTTCTGCCCTGGTGCAAAAGATAAAAGGAATCCTAAAGTAAAAGCACCTGCCTTTCAAAAGGCCCTTCCTCATAGATTTAATGTCGTTCCCATTTCTTATTGTCATTCACTCTCACTTTAAAGGAAATCTAAAACGGAAAATACGAAATAGGACATCCCGCAGCTGCATTTTTACCATTTTACCCATCCTTGCGACATCGTTTTATCCTGTACCACTAAAAGACCTCTGTAAGGCAGATAACCCCCCCTCTATCAACGTACCATTCAAACGACAGAAAAACCTTCATATCCTTTTCTTTTCCTATACCAACTCCGTTTTCCTTTCCTTTTTTTCAGGATGATTTCACTCTCGTTCATCGCCATATCGTTCAGTTCAATATGGGTTCGCCTCTGCTATTGCTCTCATATCGCTATTTAACCATACTCTCAAGTCCACTGACAGACATGAAAAAAAGATGATTTGACATCCCAATGGATTCCGCCATTGATTGAAAAAGCAAACAGTTCTGCTGAAAATAAAACAAGAAAAATAAAACGCTCACACCGCTTTTCATTTTCTCGTCATTCGTTCTGCTTAAACCACCTGATGCTGTTTTGACGCATGTTTCCAGCTTATCTTTATCCCTCCGCCATTTTTTCTCTCAATATGCCCAATGCCTTTCGTTCTAATCGACTGACTTGCACTTGGGATAATCCTAACTGCCCTGCAATTTCCCGTTGGGTCTGTCCACCTAAAAACCGCATCAGCAATAATTTTCGCTCCCTTGGCGGCAGGCTCCTAAGCCCCGCCCATAAATCCATCCGTTCTTCCAAATCTTTGCTTTTTTCCGGAATCATTTCTTCCAATGCCATGCCCGTTTCTCCCACCTCTTCATGTAAAGAAGCCACTTCCCGCATGGCGCAAAAAGCCATTCCTAAATCCTCTTCTGTAATGTGTAGCGCCTTCGCCACTTCGCTTACCGTTACTTCCCGCCCCAAAGCAGCTTTTAGTTCTTCTTCTTTCGCTCGCCCTTTGCTGGCCAACTCCCGCTGTTTCCGGCTAACATGAACCATGCCCTCCGCCCGTAAATGCTGCCTGATTTCCCCTAAAATAAGTGGTACTGCATAAGTAGAAAACTGTACCCCATAGGATGGCTGAAACCGGTCAATGGCCTTTAATAGTCCCATTGCCCCAATCTGTACCAGATCCTCCATAGGCACACCTCGCCCCCGAAATCGGCCTGCCGCTTGATATAAAAGGCCTCGGTTTTCTTCTACTATCTTTGTCCTGGCCTGTCGGTCCCCCTGGCTGGCCTGGCGCAACAGATCTGGATCATTCATGCTGATCCTCCGCCTGGCTGAGCAGCTTTTCCATACGCACCGTTGTTCCTTCTCCCACCTGACTAATCACATCCAATCGATCCATAAAGCTTTCCATCACCGTAAATCCCAAGCCGCACCCTTCCGCCGGCCGGGTAGTAAATAAAGGCTCCCTGGCCTTTTCCACATCTGCTATGCCCGCACCATAATCTTTTACCGTAATCACCACCTGCCGCCCAGATAAACTGCACCGCAAAGTGATCTTACCCGTCTTATTGCCATACCCATGAATCACCGCATTCGTCACCGCCTCGCTCACCGCAGTGCGAATATCGTTTAGTTCCATCACGGTGGGATCTAATGGCAGCAAAAAAGCCACCACTGCCGTTCGGGCAAAGCTTTCATTTTGGCTCTTGCTGGGAAATTCCAATGTCATTTCGTTATCCATTTGCATGTGCAGCCTCCTTTATATACTTTGTTTCGCTTCTTCTTGTGTAGAATAAACAGGCAAAATCCGTCCCAATCCAGATAAGGATAAGATCCGCCGTAAAGTTTCCCCCACGCCGCAGGCCACTGTTTTTCCGCCTTGCCCCGATGTATACCGGTATCGGCTGATAATTAGCCCAATCCCAGCGCTATCCATAAAATCCACCATGGATAAATCCAAAATAATATGTTTGATCCGCTCTCGGCGGCAAATTTTGTCCAATTCTGCCTTCAGATCACTTGCAGCATGGTGGTCGATTTCACCAGCAATGCGAACGGTCAGCCGGTTCCCTTCCACCTCATAGGTCCATTGCATATCCAGCGCTCCTTTCTGTTTCTTCTCGGGCCTGATGCCCTTTACTGTTCCATTTCTGGGTTAGATTCCCTCTTCCTTCCAGATTTTTTTTCTAAAACCTGTCAAAAAACCCGTCTCTTCACTCATCTTCTCTCCAACTTTTCTTTTTGATACAAAAAAATAGCAGGTGATTCTACCTGCTATTTTTTGCCGCTGTTTCCGTTTCTCTTATTTGAATTAAGAAAAATACTCCATTGTATTGCCTACCAGCACTTCGCCCGTCTCTGGGTCATAATTTTGATCCAATACATTACCGTCCAGATCTGTAAAGGTAATCCGCACATCCGCGCCTTCTGGCACCTGTTTGTAATTGCGCACCATCATATCAAACATCATATAATACTGCTCCTGTAACCCTGGCACAAACTCATCCCATGCCTCCACAGCCCGATCCGTAAAAACAATGGTCATATTGGTCCAGTCGTCTTGGCCGTCTTCCCCTTCTCCAGGAAGCACTTGCGCCAATACGGAACTATAAGAGAGCAAAATGTTATTGATTCGTCTTGGGAATTCCTCGTTTAAAGATGCCATCACCGCTTCCTCTGAAGGATAGCAGACTTGATCTTCGCTGGAAAGGCCAATATTATACACCCCATCCATAGAAACCACGGAATCCCCTGTCATTTTCTCCCCATAGAGGCCATACCTGGTTACATTCGTTTGTTTTGCCATATCCATGGCCGCATACACCGTGATATATTGTGTTGCAAGATCTGTGGGAAAGTCAATGGTAACTGTACCCACACCCTTTTCAACCACCGTCTGCCCTTGACAGCTTTCTTCCAAATCCGGGTGATGGGCATAAACATCAAACACGGCTCCATCCGGTGCGTTGGTCTGCACTTCCACCGTTAAAACGCCGTTGTCATATGTCCCTTCCGTTACTGCCACAAATTCATATGGATCTGTTACCGCCAACACCTTTTCGCTGGTAATGGGGCTTCGATCCACATAATAACATACGCCTGAAGCACCCACCAACACAGCCGCTGCCAAGGCAATGATCCCGCCTGTTTTCATCTGATTTGCTCCTCTCTATGTTGCTTTTCATGCCATTGCATTTATTGCTTGTCTTAAGCAAATTTTTCCCGCAGTTCGTCTGCCACAGGGTCTTCCAAATATTCGTCAAAGGTTTCTTTCCGGTCAATAATACCATTTGGCATAATTTCAATAATGCGGTCCGCAATGGTCTGTACAAATTGATGGTCATGGGAGTCAAAGAGGATCGTTCCTTTATATTCCATCAAACCTTCATTCAATGCCGTAATGCTTTCCAAATCCAAATGGTTCGTAGGCTCATCCAGCACCAACACATTTGCGCCGCTGATCATCATCTTACAGAGCATGCACCGTACTCTTTCTCCGCCGGAAAGCACTTTCGCGCTTTTTGTGGCTTCTTCGCCGCTAAAGAGCATCCGCCCGAGCCATCCGCGGATATCTGCATCATATTGTTCTCCCTCTTTAGCATAGGGACGCAGCCATTCAATCAGGCTCTCCTCATGACCATCAAAATAGGCCGAGTTGTCTTTGGGAAAATAAGCTTGGCTCGTGGTTACACCCCATTTAAACGATCCTTCATCCGGCTCCATCTCGCCCATCAAAATCTGAAATAAAGTTGTGCGGGCCAGTTCGTCTTTCCCTACAAAAGCCACTTTTTCATTGGGATGGATCAAAAAGCTCACATGGTTTAATACCTTCTTGCCATCAATGGTTTTTGAGATATCCTTCACTTCCAGCAAGTCGTTACCCACTTCCCGATCCGGCTTAAAATGCACAAAGGGATACCGCCGGGAGGATGGCTTAATGGTATCCATTTGAAGGTTATCCAGCAGCTTTTTCCGGCTGGTAGCTTGCTTGCTCTTAGATGCATTGGCGCTAAAACGCTGGATAAATTCCTGCAATTCCTTCATTTTCTGTTCCACACGCTTATTCTGGTCTTTTAATTGCCGTTGGGTCATCTGTGTATAGCCATACCAGAAGTCATAGTTCCCCACAAACATCGTAATTTTTCCGTAGTCAATATCAGCAATATGGGTACAAATCTTATTGAGAAAATGCCGGTCGTGGGATACCACAATAACCGTATTTTCAAACTCCATCAAAAAGTCCTCCAACCATTTGATGCTCTTTAGATCTAAATGGTTGGTCGGTTCATCCAACAATAGGATATCTGGATTACCAAAGAGCGCCTGGGCCAATAACACCTTCACCTTGATATTCCCCGGTAAAGATGCCATTTTCTCATAATGATATTCATTTGGCACGCCAAGTCCGTTTAAGAGAATCTCTGCATTAGATTCCGCAGACCAGCCGTCTAATTCTGCAAATTCCCCTTCCAGTTCCGACACCCGGATTCCGTCTTCATCGTTAAAATCCGGCTTGGCATATAGTGCATCCTTCTCCTTCATAATGTCATAAAGCCGTTTATGACCATAAAGCACCGTTTCTACCACGCCAAAATCATCAAACTCAAAGTGATCCTGTTTCAGTACCGCCAGCCGTTCTCCCGGCGTAATACTCACAGAGCCTTTGTTCGGTTCAATTTCTCCAGCCAAAATCTTTAAAAATGTACTTTTTCCGGCGCCATTAGCTCCAATCAGTCCGTAGCAGTTGCCTTTGGTAAAGTTGACGTTTACATCTTTAAAAAGTACCCGTCCGCCATACTGAAGTTCTACTCCGTTTGCACTAATCATGTTTCTTTCTCCTTTTTATTCTCCCACTGCTTCTTCCATTACACTAGTTTGCGTCTCAGACTCCTCCAGCAATATCCCATCGAGTGCTTCTTGCGGGATGTCCACCGCCGGAGCTGTATCCACTTCGTCCATCGTCACTGTAATCTCATACTGCTCCACTTCAATCCTTTGCGCCTGCTCATATCCTTCTTGGCCTTGTACCGATGCATAGGCATGATCAGCAATGGCTTGATAGGCGTCTGCTGCATCATAACAGTATTGCACAACCCGGCCTGCCTCATCCAACCAAAAAGTAATTTCCATGTCCCCGCATCCTACCATATCTTCTGCCGTTACCGCATCCGATAGGCCGGCCGAAACAAATGTCCCCGTAGAAAGCAATGTTTCCGGCAGTTTTTCTTCCGAAATCATGGCTGTAATCTTTTCGGTCTTTTGGCCATTTGCCAGCACTTCTTCTCCCTCTTGACGTGCCGTAGAGGCAGCTTGCAACAAAATGGGGAGTATGGCTCTCATATCATAATGCCCCAATAGGCTATATATTGTAGCTTCGTCCACTTGAGATTTATACCATTGCCCATCATACTGCATGTAGATCATCATCACACCGTTTTCTTCTCCCACATAAAAATGAGATCCACCGATTTGTTGTCCGCCTGCTTCTGTGGTAATGGCAATTTCTTGGCAAACAGGTTCGTACCATTGCAGCAGCTTGGTATCCACCTGGGCCTCTTGGGTCTGTCCACCCCCGCCAAACACAAAGTCCAAATGCATTTGCGCTTGATAATTCGCCATTTCCTGGGCATTTTGCACTGCTGCCGTAAGTGCTTCATCCGCTGCTTTCTGGCTGCTACATCCGCCCAAAGATAAAACCAGCGCTAGTAAAATGAGTCCTTGCCGAAACCGTTTCATCTGCTGCCTCCTTTCCTTTTGCCTCTTTGCACTCTCATTCATTTTAGTATACAACTGCACAGATTGCAATGAAAAAATCCCTTACAATTTTCCTCTCTCTTTTTTATCCTGCCTGTTCTGCCAATCTTCTTTTGGTCAGTCAATCCCATCCCTTTTCCCCTTTGTTGAAAAAGATTCATCTATTTTCTCTCCATTTCTTGCCCGGTTGAAACGATTCCTTCATTTTATCTTGTTTCATTTATCTGCTGATTGAACCAAAACTGCATTTTGCCTGATAAATCCAAAAAGAGAAAATGGCCAATAAGCAATAATCTGCGCAAGTTCATCTAAAAATAATCATCATCGATAAAAGGATTGAATTTCTATTTTTAGTTTACATAATTAGTTTACATAATTTTTCACATGAAGTTCATCGTTCGTTCATATTTTGTTCATATTTTTTATGTAAACTGATTGCCGTAAGTAAGATTTAGAAAAACCCCTTTTTCGACTTACTTGCACGAAAGAAGATCTGCACAAGATCCCGCACATCTTGTGGCTGAGATTTTCTTTCTCTGTTTTCCCTCATGGAAAACAGACTCCTTTGGTTTTTTGAACCAATAACCACAAAGGCAGCCGGTACCTTTTAGGTACCGGCTGTTCTTGTTATGCAGATTTTTCCTCCTCTCTTTTTGCCCAAAGCCATTGAAACGCTTCTTTCACCGTGTCAACTGTATGGATACATTTTCCATCTTCCTGCCAAATAGGGTCAAACCCCGCACGAGGCACAAACACCTCCTTGGCGCCTGCTTCAAAGGCTGCTTCCAGCTTTTCCGCCATGCCTCCCACTGGCAGCACCCTTCCTTCCAAATCCACTTCTCCTGTCAGCGCCACATCCTGCCGCACCGGGCAACCCAGTAATGCGGAATACATCGCTGCACAGATGGCAAGCCCTGCCGAAGGCCCGTCCACAGGTAACCCGCCGGTAAAATGGAGATAAATTTCTTTGCCTGTCAAATTCAAATAAAATTGCCGCTGCAACACTGCTGCCGCTGTTTGAACGGCGTCCGCAGCTGTACTGCTGCGCCGTAGTCTCCCTCGTCCCGTTTCCAATTCTTCTTCTGCCACAATACCCGTTACTTGTATTCCCCCAGGGCCATCTTTCACCCAACATTCCACCTGTAATACCATCCCTTGGTATCCGGCCACACCAAGCCCGTTCACCTTTCCAATTTCTTGTTTTGAACAAAGCGTTTGCTCAAACCGCGGGGTATATTTCCCCATTTGGGCCACCCAGCTGATCTCCTCTGCCCCAATGCTGTTTCGATGCACTAACGCTGCCGCCGCAGCTGCCGTCTGCACTAAATTTGCTGCATCTCGGCCATTTTGAGAAAAATCTCCGGTTCGTTTCACCCCTTCCTCTGTTAGTACCACATTCAAAGCCTTGGCAGCCGTTCTGGCAATTTGTTCTGTCTGTTGCCGATTTAATGGCCGAAAAAAAATCTCCGTACAACGGCTGCGCAGCGCCATGGGAATTTCTTCCGGCCTGCGTGTTGTGGCTCCTACCAAACGAAAATCCGCCGGCAACCCGTTTTGAAATATATCATGGATATAGGCTGGAATCTGGGCGTCCGATGGCTCATAATAAGCGCTTTGCAGCATGACTTTCCGATCTTCTAATACTTTCAAAAGCTTATTGAGCTGCGATGATGGCAGCTCTCCTATTTCGTCTAAAAACAAAATCCCGCCATGGGCCTTCGACACAGCCCCCATCCTTGGCTTTGGAATCCCCATTGTCCCATAGGCTCCAGCCCCTTGATAAATCGGGTCATGCACAGAGCCTAGCAGCGGATCAGCAATACTCCTTTCATCATACCGCAGCGTTGTTGCATCCACTTCCACCATCTTTGCTTCAGCCTGAAAGGGCGACCTCTCCTCCCGTTTGGCCTCCTCTAGAATCAGCCGCACTGCCGCTGTTTTCCCAACGCCCGGCGGTCCATATAAAAGCACATGCTGTGGATGTTCTCCGCATAATGCCGCCCGTAATGCCCGAATTCCTTCCTCTTGTCCAATAATTTGCTGCATCCGCGTTGGCCGGATCTGCTCTGCCAAAGGTTTTGTCAGCGCTATCTTGCGCATCTGAGAAAGCTCCTTCGCCTCTTTTTGGCATTGAAAGCTTTTTTCCGATACCGGAGATGCCTGCCCTTTTCTGGATAAAAAGAATAGCCCTACCAAAATAACTGCACAAATGGTCTGTACTGCCAATAAAGCTGTTCCAATCCCGTTCATAAATTTCCTCCTTTTCTCCTCTTCCTCTAGGGTTTCCATATTTGCCCATGGTATGTAAAAAAAATAAAATTTTTTGAAAAAAATTCTTGACTTTTTCTTTGATTTATTCTATACTAAACAAGTCGCCGGGGTGTGGCGTAGCTTGGTAGCGCGCATGAATGGGGTTCATGAGGTCGCAAGTTCAAATCTTGTCACCCCGACTCTAAGCTGCCGAAGAATCGGCAGCTTTTTCCTTCAATACTCCCCCCTTTTTAGAGGGATTTTCGGGGTATAGCACAGCTTGGTAGTGCGCTGCGTTCGGGACGCAGAGGTCGCAGGTTCAAATCCTGTTGCCCCGAGTAAAAAAGCATCGTAGTTTGCGATGCTTTTTTTATGCCATTTTTCCTTTGTTCACCCTTCTTTTTGCTCCTTAATCCTGTCTCTATCTTTTATCTCATGCCTGACCATGACCTTCCGCTAAGTAATATCCAGGAACGGAAACCCATTCTCCTTTCTGCCGATTTTATTTTGCCTTTTTCACCTTCTTTTCTTTCCCGTTTTGCCCCTATTTTCTACTCATTTGCTCCTTCTTTTTATGCTTCCCCTTCTTTTGTCAGTTCCTGCCGTTCTACCCATCTTTAGACCATAATTGATATTTGTTTCCCCTGTATATTACCTTTTTTCATCTCCTTTCCCATTTTTGTCATTTAGCTCTATTCACTTACACCTCACCTGATTTTCTCCCCCAAGATAACAGCCCCTCTGTTTTTCTTCATCTTCTCCCTTTCTTATGTGCATAAAAATGACAGGTTCTTCACCTGCCATTTTTTTCCCGTTGTTTTCGCATTTCAATGTAACACAAAAAGTCTTCGCCCACAGGCTTTAAGCAAAACTGTTCCTGCTGATAACCCGCCTTTTCATATAGGTTTCTGGCCTGAATAGTAGCATCCAGTGTCGCCCAGGATCCCTGGCGAAAGGCTAGTTCCTCCCCAAACTGTAATAGCGCCTTGCCATACCCTTTTCCCTGCTGTTGTATATCCACAAACAAACGGCGTAAATCTTGCTCCACCACCGTAATGGTTCCTAGCAGTAACCCATCCTCATCTCGTCCCACATAGACGCGCCCTTCGGCCACATCTCTTCCAATGTGCTCCCCATCATGATGATGAAGGAAAAATTCTACTGCTCCTCGGGGATTATAATGGGGGTAAACCGTTTCTATCACCTGTCGAATCATTGTTTCTATTTCTGGCACCTCGTCCATTGCTGCTTGTCTGACTGTCATTGCTGCTTTCCTTTCTGTGCTTATTGCCTTTGCCGTACTGCTTCATATAAAAGTATGGCCGCTGCCACTGCTGCATTTAAACTTTCTGCCTGGCCTGGCATGGGGATTTTCACCAGCTGGTCACAGGCTTTTGCCGTTTCCTCTCGAAGTCCCTGCGCTTCATTACCGATCACAAAACAACATCCTTCCTGTAACGGCAATGTATAGGGCGTCTGCTCCCCTCTAAGATGAGCGGCATATATCCGTATTCCTTTGCTGTGTAGCCATCGTATGGCCTGTTGGGCTGTCACCTCCATCACCACCGGGATATGAAAGATCGACCCCATGGTGCTGCGAAGGACTTTCGGATTAAATACATCCACTGTCCCTTTCGTTAAAATCACCCCGTCTGCTCCACAGGCGTCTGCTGTGCGCAGTATAGTACCCAAGTTGCCTGGGTCCTGAATCTCCTCTGCCAGCAAATAAAGTCCTTTTGCATCGCCCTCTAACTCCTCAAGGGTATAAGTCTTTTGACGCACCACAGCCAAGATCCCTTGCGGGTGTTCTGTGGCGCTGATGGCTTGAAATAACCCGTCTGGCACCTGCAAAAGTTCTCCTTCTAAAAAGAGACCCCGGCCTTCCCCCGCAAGAAAGGAATCGCTCACCACCGTAAAAACCCGGTCCTTCGCCTCTTTTACAAACCGCAGCCCCTCTGCGATAAATAGCCCTTCCTTATCCCGTTCTTTTTTCTGAGATAATGCCTTCACTAGCTTAATGCGCTTATTTTGCATGCTTTCTATCCTCATATCATCACCTGGCTTCATTATACTCATCTCTAGATGAAAAAGCAAATTTACAGTATGCCAAAAATATGATACACTGGGCAGGAGGTGATTATCATGTCCGGTTCTATCTTCGGAAAAACATTTCAAATTTCCACCTGGGGAGAAAGCCATGGCAAAGCCGTTGGCGTTACCATTGATGGCTGTCCCGCAGGGCTACCCTTGACAGAATCTTATGTCCAAGCCGACTTAGACCGCCGCCGGCCTGGTCAAAACCCTTTTGGCACCATGCGCAAAGAAACAGATCAAGTCACGATTCTCTCCGGCGTTTTTGAAGGCCGTACCACCGGCACCCCCATTGCCATGATTGTCTATAATGGAGACCATCACTCTGCTGACTATCGTAATATCGCCCAATGCTTCCGGCCGGGCCATGCAGACTTTACTTTTACTCAAAAATATGGGTTTCGGGACTATCGTGGCGGCGGGCGTTCCTCCGGTCGGGAAACCATTGCCCGGGTGGCAGCTGGTGCCGTAGCCAGGAAACTTCTGGCAGAGTTTGGCGTGGATATCTATGCCTATACGCAGTCCATCGGCCCCGTTACCTGCCAATCCTTTGATCGGTCTTATATTCAACAAAACCCGCTTTCCATGCCAGATCCTAACGCCTACGAAAAAGCCGCTTCTTTTCTGGAGGAACAGAAAAGGGTTTTGGATTCTGCCGGAGGTATTGTCTGTGGTGTTGCCGAAGGCGTACCTGCAGGACTGGGTGAACCGGTGTTTGATAAGTTAGACGCCCGCTTCGCCCAAGCCATGGTTTCTCTTGGCGCCGTCAAAGGCTTTGAAATGGGGGATGGATTTGCCGCGGCAGCCCACGCTGGCAGCGAAAATAATGACCCCTTCACGGCCATTGATGGAAAAATACAAAAAACATCGAATCATAGCGGCGGCGTATTGGGCGGCATCAGTGATGGCTCTTCCCTCTTTTTCCGGGTAGCTTTTAAGCCAACCCCCTCTATCTCCCGCCCTCAGCAAACAGTATCTGCTGATGGCACGCCCATCTCTCTGGAAATTCATGGCCGCCATGACCCCTGCATCGTTCCCCGTGCCGTAGTGGTGGTAGAAGCCATGACCGCTCTGGTCTTGGCAGACCTTCTGCTGGAAAACGCCCATCAAACATTGGATCGACTGAAAAAAGCTTATTCGTAAACCAAGTTCCTATGATGATTACATCCATTGCCCCGTTGTAAAACGGGGCAATTTTTTACCCAATGTCTCTCTTCCTTTCCCATGACAGATTTTATGTCCATCCCTTCATTTTTTCCAATAACCATGGTCAAATTAGATTCTTTGTCGTGTTTTTCTCTTTTTCTCTTTTTCCTGCGTGACATGTCATGTCCATCCGGCTGCATATTCTGCTCAAAAGGAGGCATGTTATCATGAGGAAAAAAACATATTCCCCAGCTATAAAAAAAGAAGAAGTTCTGTTTTGGCTGCTTTTTGGTTCCACTTTTGCTTTTGGACTGTGGTTTGGTGTCCAACAAGGCGCTTCTTCCGCCATATCCGCTCCAACCGAGGAGCAAACGCTGTTTTCCCTCTTTTGCCAACGGGGAAAATGGGTGGGTGCTTGCGGTCTGCTGGGTCTTTTTTCTTTCGGCCTATTTTTCTTGCTGCCCCTTGTTTTTCGATGCGGATTTCTTTTCGGCCAATCCATGACGCTCACTTTTGAAAATACGCCGGCCTACCTGGCCTTAGCCTTCTCTTACCTGCCTTTTTTAGGCGCCCTGTTTTTCATGGCACGGGCCGCTGCCAGCTTGTCCCTCTCAAAATTTCGCTCCCCTGTCTCCCCCAAAGCAGCATTGCCACGAGAAAAACGGCGCATCTTGCTGGAGTATGCCATTTGGTTTTTTCTCGCGTGCTTGCTGTCTTTTGCATCAGCCGTACTTTTTTCCTGGTTTTCTTCCCTGCTTTAATCACACTCAGCCCATCCGTCAAAATGATGGTTTTTCATTCTTCCCTATGTTTTTTTTGACATCTTATGAATTATCACCTATAATAGAGACAAGCAAGAAGAAAAAGGGGTTTTATTCTTGGATGAAATTTTATTGGCGTTTTTTACGCATCTGCGTAATGTAAAAAAAGCATCCGCCAATACAATCTCCTCCTACGGACGGGATTTGCGTTCTTGTTCTGCCTACTTGACAGAACATCATCTTGGCTCCTTGACGGATGCAAAAGAAACTTCGTTACTGTCTTATGTGTTGTTTTTGGAACAAAGCCAGCGTGCGGCGGCTACTATTTCCAGAAACATCGCTTCTCTCCGGGCATTTTATCAATTTCTGATCCAACAGGGGCTGCGTGATGATAATCCGGCAGACGCTCTGGAGGGTCCAACAGTCAAACGGCAACCCTCCTCTCCTTTGCTTCGAGAGGAGTTAAATCGGCTGCTTTCTTTACCAGATGCCGAAAGTCCACGGGGCGGCCGAGATTTGACGATGATTTATCTTTTATGTACCACCGGAATACCTGTTTCCGATTTGGTTTCCCTGGTTTTGTCCAATGTCCATTTGATCGATGGCTATTTAGAATACGAAACGGAGAGAAAAACAAAAACAGTATCTTTAACAGAGAAAGCCGCATTGCTTCTTTCGAATTATCTTCAGAAGCAGCGGCCTTTTTTGGTTCGCCCACCGGAAAATCATGCTCTGTTTCTGAACTATAATGGCACGGCCATGTCTCGTCAGGGTTTTTGGAAAGTCCTAAAAGGCTATGCTGCTCAAGCTGGCTTGGCAGATCGTGTCACGCCCCAATCCCTGCGTCATACCTTCCTGCGCGGTCTGGATCACGATATCTCCACCACGCAGAATACAAGTTATTATCTTCCTCCCCAGACCACCATTTCAAAACAGCAGAATGAATGTTGATTCTTTTCCATCTGCTGTCTCTCATTTTCCAGATCAACAAACGATCTGCCTGCGTTTCGTTGCCTTTGCTTCATTTCTATACTAGACAAAAAAACAGCCTTTTGGGCTGTTTTTTTCGTTATGAAAGATCGAGGCGCAAAAATGGTTCCCCTTCTAAATTCTTCCAGGTTGCTGCTTCTTCCTCCATAATTAAATAACTATGGGGAGACTGTTGTTTTGGAATCGCCACACTGCCAGGATTCATCCAAAGATACCCTTCCTTTTTGCCATAACCCGGGATATGGGTATGACCCTGAAACAAAATAGCGCCCTTGGGAAGCGGCGGCGGATTTTCCCCGTTTTCCCGGTGTCCATGAACGGCAAAACATTTTTTCCCATTCACATATAAAACCGCTTGCATTGATACTATGGGAAATGCTAGCACCATCTGATCCACTTCTGCGTCACAATTTCCTCGAACGGCCAAAATATCTTCCTTCGCTTCGTTGAGCATTCGGATCACTGCCTTTGGATCATACCCTTCGGGCAGATCATTGCGAGGCCCATGATAGAGCAGATCTCCCAGCAGCAGTAAAATCTCTGCTTTTTCCCGCCGAAACGCCGCCAGCATTTGCTCGCAATACTTTGCTGATCCATGAATGTCCGATGCCACCATGATTTTCATGTTGCCTGTTCCTCCTTTGTTTCCATTGGTGTCAGTGGCCCTTGCAGGGGTGTCATCAAGGGTACTGAAACATACCTTGCAATGGCCCTTGCTGCCGCATGACCGATAGAATCGATATTTGCTTTGATCCAAGCTTCGTCTTCCACGTTGTCGTGATATCCTGCTTCCACCAGCACCGCCGGCGCCACCGTCCGCTGTACTTCTGCTAAGGAAGTGGTGGGAATTCTCCTCACTCCCCCTTCCAGGGGATAAATTAGTGCAAACTCTTCCTGCAATATGCTGGCAAATGCTTCTCCAGCCTCACTGCCTGGAGCATAATAGATTTCTATGCCCCGCATCTGGCCGGCCCGGCTTTCTGGGGACGCATTGGTATGGAGCGCCAAATGAAGGTCATACGGCGCCGCATTGGACAGAATAATCGCCTCAGTCACTGTTTTTGTCCGATCATTTCGGCCAAAAAAGATGCCGCTTTCTTTTAAATAAGGCTCCATCCCATCCACAACGAAATTCATATATTCCTCTTCATTTCCCCCCGTAAGGTAAGGGTTCCACTCTTGTGTCGAAGGGCTTAAAAACACACTGGCCATCTGATCCTTCCTTCTCTTTCTTTGTCAGGATAAGATATGCCCCCAGGGCTGCTTTTTTACCTGTCCGATTATCTTTTTCGCTAAAATGCCTGATATCAACCCCAGCACCACCCCCGCAAGAATATCTGTTGGGAAATGAACATAGAGATAAAGCCTGGAAAAAGCCATAGCAGAAGCCAATGTAAAATAGATGACCTTCACCCACCAATGGCGCCCAAGTGAAAGACAATACGCTGCTGCAAAAGAACTCATAGTATGGCCCGAGGGAAAAGAATAATCATTCGGTATAGCAATAAGTAGCCCCATATTGGGAAGAAAAGAAAAAGGCCGCTCCCTAGCAACTATGTTTTTCAATAGTAGATTGCCCACAAGCAAGCATAATAGCAATGCCACAAGGGTCATTACGCCCCGCTGCCGGTCTTTTTTCACCAACAACATCCATAACGCCAATAAAATCCATATGATGCCGCCGCTGCCAAGCTTGGTAAACAACGGCCAAAACCAATTTCCCCATGTACTGGAAAATAGGTGTTGTATCCCATCTAATACGGAAAATTCCCATGTCATGCTCCTTTCCGCCTCCTTTTGAAAACCATACCATAGTTAAAGAAAATACTCAAGTTTTTCTTTTGATAAAACCATGTCGACCATTTTTCTTTGTCCTTCGCCATGACCAAAAAGAAACATTCCTCTTTCCTGCTTTTTTCCTATTTCTTAAATTTCTGACATTTTTTACTGTAAACTCCTTTCTCATTTTACACTAAAAAAGAATGTCATACAAAAAAGGGTAAGAGAAACACTCTTACCCTTACCACATGCGGTAACCTGTCCACCTGATCCATCTTTTTCTAACGAGCGAAACAGCCAATCTCTTTCTTTAGGCTGAAAACCCATGCTGGTTTCTTCTGCTCCATCGAACTTTTTCCCCGAAAATGCCTCCCCCGATAATCAGGGCTGCACCCAGCCCTTCCAAAACCGAGACATGCTCCCCTAAACAAATGGCAGAAAAGACAATGGCACTCACCGGTTCTACATAGCCAATCACCGCAGCCTGTCCCATCGGAATTTTTGTCAGAGAAGAAAAATAGAGGTAGCATCCAATGGCTGTATTGACCACACCCAGCCATAACAAAGGCAGTATTCCCTCTTTTCCTGGCCAAGCAATGCTCTCTCCGGTGGCAATGAAATACATCACTACTACGCCGCAAGCAGCTGCCAACTGGATGGCCGCCTTTTCTAAGCCATCCATCCGCTTTGTCTGACGGTCAAAAACCACTGTTAAGACATACCCAACCGCTGACCCAAGCCCTAACAAAAGGCCTTGCCAATTGTCGCTAAGATGCTGCACGCTGAGTACAAACAACCCGCAAAAAATGACTCCAGCACCCATCCATTTTTCTTTTGGCGTGCTCTGCCGCAATACAAATACCAAAAAGAGTAACAATAAAAGCGGTCCACAATAATATAACATGGTGGCCATCCCCACGCTAATCAGATCATATGCCCCATATAAGCACATCCAGGCTCCACCTAAAGCCGCACCAGATAAAGCTGCGCCCACCACTTGCTTTCCTGCCAAGGGGCGTTGATGTTTTCGCAATAAAAGCAACAAACCAAATAGCAGCATCCCTCCTAATGCCGTGCGATAAAATATAATCTGTTGTCCTGCTAAAGGAATTTGTGCCGCCCATACGCCATTGGAGCCAAATAGCAACAAAGAAATGATGTACTTTCGTTTTGCCCGATCCATTGTCTATACTCCTTTTCCTTGATAAATTCAGCTTGCATTTTTGCCAACCATACTGTATCATAAAGAAAAGAATTTGAAAATCGAATGATTTACATGATTTTTATGCGATTTTATCATGAAAGAGGGATGCTTTATGGAGGGAAATATTCAAAAATATTACGCCTTTCTTCGCACCATTCAAACCGGCAGCTTCACTCGTGCCGCCCAGGAACTACATTATTCGCAATCTGGCATTAGTCGGATGATTGCCGATTTGGAAAAAGAATGTGGCTTAACACTCATGGATCGAAGTCGGGGCGGCGTATCTCTCACTGGCGCCGGAGAAAAACTTTTGCCCTATTTTCAAGCCCTTTGTGCCGCCCATCAAAATCTGGAGGATGAAATCCATGCTTTGGTTGGCTTAGATAGCGGTTTAATACGTATCGGCACCTTTTCCAGTGCTGCTACCCACTGGCTTCCAAACATCATTCGCGAATTTCAAAAACAATTTCCGAATATTGATTATGAATTACTGATCGGTGAATATGGAGAAATTGAGCAGTGGGTCTGGGAAAGTCGGGTAGATTGCGGATTTCTTCCCCTACCCCTGCGCCACCCTTTGGATGCCATCATGTTGGAAGAAGATCCCTTGCTGGTTATTTTGCCCCACGATCATCCCTTTGCTCATTGCGATGTCTTTCCTCTGGCTGCTTTGGAAGAAAGTCCCTTCCTCTTGCTGGAAAAAAATGAAAAAATGAGTATCTCGCGTTTTTTGGAAGATCATCATCTTCATCCAGATATTAAATTCACCACATATGATGACTATGCCATTATGGCTATGGTAGAGCAGGGCTTGGGCATCAGTATTCTGCCCCGGTTAATTCTCCATCGTACGCCTTATCGTATTGTATCTAAACCCCTGGAGGTGCCACTGTCCCGTACCATCGCACTGGCGCTCCGTCATCTCTCTAACCCACCTTTGGCTTTGTCTCGCTTTTTAGAATACCTTCCTTTTCGCCATTCTGTTCTCCAAACACCGAAAAACCTCTAGACTCTCTTTCTTTTTGCCTTCCCGGTGCTCTGCTATACATAGTAGACTTAAATCCAAAATACCATGCCGCCAACCCACGTATTTAACCCAATTTATAGGCAGATTTTGATATCTTTTGGCATGTTTCGCAACCACTTCACCGCCGTTTAGTACAGTTTTGGTACGATGAAAACCAATTCCCTTTGGTGGCCCATGATAAAAATTACCGATAACTAACCTACCAAGGAGGAAATGAACATGAGTAAATTAACCAGTCTCTATCACACCTATCTGAAAGAAAGGGATGATCTTGTGAAGGAAAGAATCAATGGCTCTGACGCCTTGCAAGAACTGATCCGTTATTTGCAAACCAACCTAAATGCTGCCCAATTCTCTCGGGCCGAAGAACTTCTCCATTTGGCCCTGGTTACCGCAGAGGAAACCGGTTTTAAAGACGGCGCTAAGTATACCTTTGGCCTTGGTTTGGAATTGGCTGGAAAAGAAGAAGAATAATGGTTTTTGCCCCCTGGAAAACCGGGGGGTTTTTTTTGATTCTTTTGCGCATCAGGAAAATATTATTTTATTTTGTGATATTTTATATATTTTTGTTATGTTTTGTGTTATTCTGTACTTGCATGTTATCACACATAAAACAATCAAAAGGATGGTGCTTGTATGAAAAAATTAATTTGTCTCTTTCTTTCCTGTTGTTTCCTTTTTTCTGCCCCAACGGCGGCCTTTGCGCACTCAGGCGGAACCGATGCCTATGGGGGTCATCATGACTATAAAAATGTCAGCGGTCTTGGCCCTTATCACTATCATCATGGCTACGGGCCACATCTGCACCCGAATGGCATTTGCCCCTACGACAGCAGTGCGCCTTCTAGACCTTCTTCCAGCGCTTCCTCCGGCTCCTCTTCCAATTCTTCTTCCCGGCCCTCGCCTAGTGCTTCTTCCGGGTCTTCTTCCAGTGCTTCCTCTGCCCCAACCACTTCTCCAGCGCCGGTAAAAAATCCAAATGAAGTCACCGCGCTGACTGGTCAAACCAAGGTCACGGTCAATGGCGCCGCCCTGTCCGCACCGATTCTTACCTATTTAGATCAGGCGTATGTTCCTCTTCAGGCTTTTGTTGCGCTTCTGCCCTCTGCGCAGGCCGCCTATCAGTCTGATACAAAAACAACGGCCGTCACTGTTTCCGCCCCGCCTTCTTCTTCTCAGCAACCCCCAGAGGTGCCGGCAGAAACCCAAAGGAAGGCCGATCTTGTCGATGACCAGATTGTCTTTCTTTGCACCAGCATGCCAAATATCTATCACGACTATTCCTGTACCATCGTGAAGAATAACCCCGAATCCACTATCTATGCCATGGATAGAAAACTCCTTGCTGGTTCTTCTTATATCCCTTGCCCCAGTTGTTATGGTTGGCTTTGATTTTTGACCAAAAAAGGCCCCTGTCGATGAAAAGACAGCGGCCTTTCTTCTTTCTTAGGGCCATTCCGTTTTCTTGATCCTGCGGTAGAATTCTCTGGCCTGTCTCTCCGTTAGCCCCGCCTGCATCAGATCAGAGATAACCTCTTCCTTCTTCTTGCTTTGCGATACAATCGGGTAGTATTTGGCATAGCGTTCTGCTGTGTACCCTAAATCCCGTACTCGCTCAAACTTTTCTTGCCCCGAATCGGAGAGCATCGTCAATAGATAGCTAGACCGGCTGGAATAATCTACCGGCGTGTTGTCCTCGATAGGCACCCAGCTCAGGTTTCCGATCACCGCTTCGTCTATCGCCTGTTTTTGCTCCGAAGAATACCTGTCCAAAGAAAATAAGTAGTCTCTTTGCCGGTCGCTTTTGCTTGCGCCTTCTCCGCCCGTTATTCCGTTGAGTTCCCGTTTGATGATCATATA
>CAJFIN010000030.1 GCA_904381335.1 Candidatus Neoanaerotignum galli
CTCATGGCTGTACCTCCTGAAATGAAAATGCTCTAAGTGACTGCTTCACTAACCATGACAAAACCATGATTAAGAAGTCACTTAGAGCATACATCTCCTATCCTCTTTCTCTCTTTCCCCTTTTAGAAATGAAGAACTTTTTTTGTGGCAGACCAACAATGATTCAAATATCCTCACCTTTTATGCCTATTCTTGACAAAAACAGAAAATTCGTCTATTTTCATCTTACCATGTCAAATTTGCCAGTACCCCTTGGCATAATAACTAAAAAAGAGATATCTTTCCTGTCCTTTTTGCTCATCCCTCCTTTTAAAACTGCAGAAAATCCAGAAAAATTCAGCAAAGTTACATGATAGCATACAAAATCTCTCTTTCTTGGCTATTTTTTTCTCTTGCGAAACGGGCAAAAAGTATTATAATGTAAGATGAATCAATAGCCGATAAAGCAGTGATTTTTCATTGGGAAACTTGCTTTTTGGCACTTCACTATTTTTACTTAGGGGGAATCAAGTATGAAATTCAAAACCATCGCTTTGACTGCTGTTGCAGCCACTGCCATCACCACCACTGCTTTTGCTTCTGATGTGGCCATCTCTGTCAATGGCGCTACCACGGTAGATGGTACTATCATTGAAAGCAGAACCGTTGCTCCTGCTGAAGAGTTTGCTGCTGCTTTGGGTGCAACCGCCACAGTGGATGCTGAAGCTCAAACTGTAACCATCGTAGCTGATGACACCACTATCGCTATGACCGTAGGGTCCACCGATGCTGTAGTAACCACGGCTGAAGAAGTAGCTCCTGCTGAAGAAGCTGCTACCGAAGAAGTAGCTCCTGCTGAAGAAGCTGCTGCCGAAGAAGAAGCTCCTGCTGAAGAAGCTGCTGCCGAAGAAGAAGCTCCTGCTGAAGAAGAAGCTCCTGCTGAAGAAGCTGCTGCCGAAGAAGAAGCTCCTGCTGAAGAAGCTGCTGCCGAAGAAGTAGCTCCTGCTGAAGAAGTAGCCGCTACGGAAGAAACTGCAGCAACTGGCGAAACCAAAGTTGCTGAAGTAGCTCCTGCAGTGATCGATGGAGAAACCATGATTCCCGTTCGTTTCGTAGCTGAAACACTGGGTGCTACCGTTGCTTGGGATGATACCACCAAAACCGTAACCATCACCACCGCTGAAGATGAAGTAGAAGTTCCTGCTACGGAAGAAACCACCACCGAAGAAGAAGCTGCTACTGAAGAAACCACTACCGAAGAGGCTACCACTGAGGAAACCACTGTGGAAGAAACTACCACCGAAGAAGCTCCAAAATACAACAACGATGATTATCTGTTGGAAGACTTCTAATTTTTCTTGCAGAAAAAGCGTGCCGTACGGCACGCTTTTTTAATATTCAACCCTTGCTTCAAGGGTTTGCCTGAAAATGATGTAAAATATCACTAGCACGCTGTAGCACAGGTTTCCATCTCTAGCTCACACCAGATACTGTCCTTTGCATATCTTAGGATAGAACATAGGTCTGGGATCACAGGATGTTCTTTCCTACGCTGTGTTCCAGCAGCCAACCCACATTGAAATCTCCGGCCATATCTTAGCCATAAGTGCACTCTAGGTAAGTTCTGATACAAAGTATTCTTCCTTCAAAATCCATCATAAAGTGTCAAAATACACTTTCCTTCGGAATATAGTTGCAATTTTAGATCATTGTGATATACTTTTAAAAATATCACATTGGAGGGGTTGAATTGGGTTCTTGGTTAATTAAAAAATTCATCAAAGACTATGAAAACACAGAAGATTTAGCCGTAAGGGCTGCCTATGGAAAACTTTCTGGTTTAATTGGCATTTTTTGTAATATGTTGCTGTTTTTGGGCAAATTCCTTGTGGGGACCTTTTCTGGAAGCGTTTCTATTACCGCTGATGCAGTAAACAACCTGTCTGATGCAGCATCGAGCATTATCAGCTTAGTGGGCTTTCGCCTGGCAGAACGGCCCGCTGACGCAGATCATCCTTATGGCCATGCACGGTATGAATATTTATCAGGGCTAACAGTGGCAGTTCTCATTTTACTTATTGGCTTTGAACTGCTTAAAAATAGCTTGGATAAAGTTCTCCACCCTGCCGTGGTAGAATTTCAAGCAATGACAGCCATTGTGCTCATTGGCTCTATCCTGGTGAAGCTATGGATGGCTGCTTTAAACTATCGCATGGGTAAATCCATCCATTCCTCCACGCTGGAAGCCACTGCGGCAGACAGCCGAAATGATGTTATCTCTACCACAGCCGTGCTGATCGCTGCTTTGCTAAGCCATTTTTTCCATGTGGATTTGGATGGATATATGGGAATTGCCGTTGCCGCGTTCATCCTCTTTAGCGGTGTTGGCCTGATCAAAGAGACCTTGGACCCACTGCTGGGAAAAGCGCCTGATCCGGAACTGGTGGCACAAATTGAAAAAAAGATCCTCAGCTATCCTGGTGTACTCGGCATTCACGATCTGCTCATTCACGACTACGGCCCTGGCCGGCTTTTTGCCAGCGTTCATGTGGAAATGTCTGCCGAAGAAGATGTACTCAAAAGTCATGATATCATCGATACCATCGAATGGGATATTGAGCGGGAAAACCATATGCTCCTGACCATCCATTACGACCCTGTGATCACTACGGATGAGCACCTAAAAGAACTGCGGCAATGGCTCTCTCAACAAATTAAGACCATTCATCCTGACTTGACCATCCATGATTTTCGCATCGTGCCGGGAGAAAGTCACACCAATCTGATCTTCGATTGCGTCAAGCCATACAATGTAAAAATATCTGATGATGAGCTAAAAACAGCCATTCAGAACCTTGTGTGGAAAACATACCCCGATTATTACACCGTGGTACGCATTGATGCTAGTTATGTCCCTTTGCCCCATGATGTACCAGCGAAAGGATAAGAAAACTTTTCCAAAATCAATCGAGTATCCCTTGACCTTTACAGAAAAGAAGACTAAAATAAATCTGACAGAGACCCCCGTCCATTTCATTCCCCTTCGGGCAGGTCTCCGTCTTTTTGCTTCTCATTGTTTGATTTTTCACAAAGAAGGTGTGTGCTATGATACCCGTCTCCTCAAAAAAACATCTGTTGCTGCGCGTAATCTTTTTATGTGCTGGTTTAATTATCATGGCTTTTGGTGTGGCCTTTTCTATCCAAGCTGCTCTTGGCACCAGTCCCATCTCCAGCGTACCCTATGTAACGGCAGCAATTTCTGGCCTGACAGTGGGACAAACCACCATCATCATGAATTTTCTTTTTGTGGTGCTGCAGATCGTCATCTTAAGAAAAAAATATCAATGGTTTCAGCTGCTGCAATTTCCCGCTGCTGTGTTATTTGGCACAATGATTGATGTGGCTGAAGTACTGCTGCAAGGGGTAATTCCTGGTGGATATATTTCTCAGTGGATCTTATGTCTTATCGGTATCTTTTTCATTGCCTTTGGCGTAAACATGGAAGTAACAGCCAAATTGGTGACCACCGCCGGTGAAGGCGTAGTACTAGCCATCTGCCAAGTGGCTCCTGTGAAATTTGGCAATATGAAGGTTCTGTTTGATGTCACGCTAGTCGTTATCGCCGTAGTGTGCTCCTTGGTATTTTTAGGCCATTTAGACGGCGTTCGAGAAGGCACCATTGCTGCTGCAATCCTTGTGGGACAGATCACCAAAATCACAAACCATTGGACCGATGCCCTTGCCGCCAAGGTATTGGCTTGAATCCTGTCTGCCAATCGCTCTTGCTGCCGCCAATCATGCCTTTCTGGAAAGCCAATCGTTTGTCTGGCTCATTTCAACGGCCAACCTTCGGCTGACAGGCCGTTTTTATTCCTGGCCCCAAGCCTGACGCAGCTGCCGCGCTACATCTTCGTAAGCTTTGATATTGTCCGTCTGACTTTGCAGGAGCCGTTTTGCCTCTTGCAGCGTCTGCTTTGCTTTTGGCTTTTTCGCCTGCCGGGGGAAAGCCTCTGCAAATCGAATCGCCTGCTGCAGCGATTGCACTGCCGCAAAATAGCGATGTTCTTGGGCGATTTCCTTCAGCAGCGCTTCCAGCGTCCAATTTCGATTATGTTCGGTCAGTACCGCTTTATAAGCAACCCGGACATTTTTTTTGCCCATCTCTTTCAAAAACCGATCTAACTGCCCATCTGTTAACCCGCTCATGAGCAAAAACTCTTCTTCTGCTGCTTCGGCTTCTTCGGGCCAATCGGGAAAGCATCCTTCTGCCAGATCCCCCACCTTTTCTTTTTTCCAAGCAGGGCTGATGGGCACTGCCTCCACATCCATTTCTGCTAAAATTTCTCGCAAGGCTTGGCCTTTTTCACTGTCAGTATCAAGCCCCAACAAGAGCACTCGTGCATTTCTCTCAGTCATACCTTCTCGCTCCTTTTTTCATTTCTATATGGATTCAAGATAGTTACCCTGCCATTTAGATAACGCAACTGATATCGTTCTATATTTTTCTTTCCTATTTCTTGCCCCTATCTTTTTTCTCATGTCCATTCTCATTCTCTCATAAAAACAGTGAACTGAAAATTGCTTTAGCCTTGTTTTGATTTGCTATGGAAATATTCTTTATCGACATTATAACATACTTTCTTTCCTTTCATAGTTTTTATTTTCCTAGTGGTCTAGATGATTTTATAGTGATTTTCATACTTAACTACCTATTTATTCTTTTATGATTCTAATTATCTTGGTCATTTCTACCCTATATCACTTTCATCACTTAATAATAACTTCACATCTTGCTCTGAAGCACATAAACCCATCAAAATGCTTGTACAATGGTCATACTAAAATATTATATTTATTGGGGCAATGAGCCTTTGGTAATCCGTCATCATCAAAAATCGTTTTGATACGCAATGATGATGTCTTTTCTATGACTTAGAGAAATAAACATCTCCAACTAACGGAATAAAATCTGTCCCAATTGGTATCATCTATATCGGCTCTCTATCAACTAGAAACAAATGAAATTTCCAATTATTTTTGACCTAACTTTTTTTATGGCCATAACCCACTCATCACTGCATACGGTCTTCTAACAGTAAACCACCTTTCTCTCATCAATAAAATCATAAAAAGAAAAACGCCTTGACAATACCAAGGCATTTTTCTCTATGTTATCTTACTGTTATAGTTCTCTTTTTTGCTTACGCCTGGGGGGCTACGCTTCTTTCCATGATATAGTCATCCATGATGAAGCCTCCGCCAATGTCGGTTTCCACACTGTCGGTGGTCTGAAAATTCCAATGGCGATACACTTTCAACGAATTTTCATTATATTTATTGCAGGTCAGCCAAATCTTGCTTAACCCTTGTTTTCGGCACAAATCCTCCAAAAAGGCCAGCATCTGGCTGCTGATTCCCTTGCCGCGTGCGCTCTTTTCCAAATAAAGTTTACTCAGAAACAGTGCTCCATCCTCAGCATGCACCCCCGTATAGCCCACTAACTTGCCATCCAAACAAACGGCATAATATTCATATCCATCGGCAATCTGGCTTTTCAGCGCTGGATAGGACTGAAATTTCTCCACCATATAATTCACTTGCTTTTCCCCAATAATAGGCGTAAAGTGCTGATGCCAAATCTGTTCTGCCAGTTTCGCCACTTCCTGCAGCTGAGCATCATCCTTTACCAATGTGATGGTTACTTTTTCTTCCATAACGATACTTCCTTTCTGTCCTATCCAATTCATTTCACGATTCAAATTGCGTTACATTACACCAAATTCACCGGTGTTCCCTGCAAAAATTGACGCAGGTTATCAAAAACAATTTTTGCCCGGCTTTCCATGGCTTCTTGAGTAGCAAAACCGATATGCGGCGTTACCAATACATTGGGCGCACATAACAACGGATCTGCAGCGTCTAATGGCGGCTCCTGATCAAACACATCCAGCGCCGCACCAGCTATACGGCCACTTTGCAAAGCCTCGGCCAACACCAAGCTATCGACCACAGGGCCTCTGGCCGTATTGACCAAATAAGCGCCGCTCTTCATCATCGCAATGGTTTCCTCATTGATCAGATGTCTGGTCGCATCGTTCAGAGGACAATGCAGAGATACAATATCCGATTCCTGCAGCAATTCTTCCATAGAAACAAACTCCAAAAAGTCTGGCTCTTGGCCCGTCACGTGGCGTTTATACGCCAACACCCGACAGCCAAAAGCATGGCACAACCGTCCTGTTTCCGTGCCAATGGCGCCCGCGCCTAAAATACCTACGGTTTTTGTCCCCAACTCTAACCCAGGAAGCCCTTCTTTTGTACCTCCAGTGAGGCAGCAGCGCCCCATCTCTGGCAGCGACCGCATCAAGCCAATCATCATTCCCACTGCCAGTTCCGCCACCGCATGCGTGGCATAGCCGGCGGCATTGGAAATCACGATGCCCTGGGCTTTTGCCGTTTTGATATCCACATGGTCTACCCCTGTAAACGCAATATCAATAAATTTCAAATCTTTTGCCGCCTGGATCACCTCTCCTGGCAAGGGCATATTGGCCAAGATCAATGCCTCTGCCCCATCCACCTCTTTTTTCAACGTTTCCACATCGGTTGTTTTGTCATAAAAAACAATCTCGTGCTCCTCTTCCAGAAAAGGCAGCGTCAATTTTGCCAGCATATCCCCATGAATACCCAGATTTTCCAAACAAACGATTCTCATGATCATAACCTCCTTCTCCGTTGGTTGATGCACAGCGCCGCCTACTTTGTTTCGGTCGCTGGATGTGCTTTTTGTTTCGGTGGCTTGGGGCCATAAAACTGGTAATAGTCTGTTTTTATCCGGCCGTTAAAAATCTTTCGTTTTGCATCAGCACGGCGTCCAAACAGAGATTCAAAATATTCCATACTCGTAATGACATAAGCGCCCCATGTGGCATTTTGCCGCAGCAATGCGCCTAAAGAGCGGTAAAGCGCTTCCACCTCCTTCACCTCGCCAATCCGTTCCCCATAGGGTGGATTTGTGATGATACAGCCATAATCTCCCACCAAGCGGGCCTCTTCCGCCCGGCAGACAGTGAAGGTAATGCAGTCATCCACACCAGCTTTCTCTGCATTCTCCCGTGCCAAATCGATGGCCTCCTGGGACATATCGCTGCCATAAATCTGAGGCATAACATCATAACGGATGGCTTGATATGCCGCCACCCGGCCTGCCCTCCAGCGTTCCTGGCCTACCCGCGGCCATTGCTCGCTGGCAAAGGAACGGCGCAGCCCTGGCGCCACATTGCGAGCGATCATCGCCGCTTCAATGGGAATGGTGCCCGAACCGCAAAGGGGATCCAGCAAAGGACGGCTCTTATTCCAATAACTTAAATCAATCAGCCCTGCTGCTAACGTCTCCTTTAATGGCGCCGTCATTGCTTCCGCCCGGTAACCACGTTTATGCAGGCTTTGCCCAGACGTATCCAGTGTCAGCATGGCCACATCATTATGGATGGACACTTGGATGGTATACTCCGCTCCGGTTTCATTAAACCAGCTGACAGGATATTTTTGTTTGAGTTTTTCCACCACTGCTTTTTTTACAATGGCTTGACAGTCTGGCACGCTATGCAGCTGACTTTTGACAGATTTGCCCAACACGGTAAATTTGCCATCCTCGGTGATCCATTCTCCCCAAGGCAGGGCCTTTGTTCCTTCAAATAGGTCTTCAAAACTGGTGGCACGAAAAGCGCCCATCTTGATCAACACTTTACTGGCGCACCGCAGCCAAAGATTGGCCTTCACGATATCCTCTTCCGTTCCAGAAAATTCCACCCGTCCATCAAAAGTGTGTACATCTGAAAATCCCAGCCGAAGCACCTCTCGTTTTAAACTGCTTTCCAGGCCAAAGGAGGCCGTGGCAATGAAATTGATCCGTTCCATGGTTTTATCTCCATCATTTCGTCCTACGGTTTCTGTTTTCATTAGGGATTTTCCTTGTTTGTCTGCTAGAAGCTATCTTTCCGCTGCTTATATCAGCAGAAGGGTTGGTTATTCCCGCTTTTTCTCTTTTAAAATCGGTTCTGTCCACGCCTAGGATAAACCCGCTTTCTCCTTTTATCTGTGTGGCCTTTTTATTCGTCACAAAAAGCCACAACACCAGAAGAAAAAACAGCACGACTTTTGGCATACTGGCTTTTATGGCGCCATATTTCGTGCAGCCAGAAAATCGCCCTAGTTTTCCAAAACTCAAAAGAATCAAACCTAGCAAGAAAGGAAATTCTTTTCCCTATCAGTAAAAGTATACCATAGCTGGCCCAATAAAAAAAGCCCTTGCGGCATACTGCTGCCGCAAAAGCCCTGCCAGCTGTCATTGTTCTTGCTCTGCCGTGCCCTCATCCGCTTTATTGGTTTCTTCCTCCACAGGATGAACCCCCTGTTTGGCATTTAGTCGGTCGATAGCGAGTTTATAGCCATCCGTCCCATAGAGGAGAGCCCGATTGACTCTGCTGATGGTGGCCGTAGACGCCCCTGTCTTTTCTGCAATTTCAATGTATGTACACTTACGATCCAGCATTTCCGCCACCGCCATCCGCTGGGCAATGGTGTTGATCTCATGCACTGTACAAAGATCCTCAAACAAACGGTAGCAATCTTCCACCGTTTCCATGGTCAAAACATATTCAAACAGCCGGTCAGTAAATTTACTTTTAATTTTTTGATTCAATTTAATCACCCTTCTGTTCCCTAAAGCTCTATTTATTATATTAACATTTCACAGCGTTAAAGTAAAGAGATTTTTCAAAAAAAGTCTTCTTTCTAACGAAGGGTACGCTTGTTTTCTCTCAGTCTATGTCCTTCCGATCCTATGGATAAAGCTGTCAATTCAGCTTTTTCTGCTGCTGGTTTTGTTCGAGTTATTCTATTTTTGTCCTGCCATATATTAGAAAACCTCGCCAAATAAATGAGATAGCCACCACCGTTTCATTTTCTTTTCAGCTGTTCCGTTTCCGATGTTCTCATTTTGCCGCTGCTTGCCCATCAATGACCATTCGTATCGATCAACTGCCACTTCTGAATTGGCAGCTGGGTTCTCAGCTTATCCCATCTTTCAAGCATTTGTGCGAGCATAAGGTCAAGGGCTGCTTACTACCGACAAACCTTCCTCTTTTCATATCCTGCCATCATCCATGGTTTTTATACAAAAAAAGAAAGGGGACTCCCCTTTCTCAAAGCTCTGTGCTCAAACGAAACATTCTTTTTATCTTTTCCCAACAATCCTCACATAAATCAGCCTCTTCCTGCAATCCGTCCTGATGGGCGCCATAGCCCCAGGTTTTTTCCAGGTGGAGAAAATCTTCATAATATCCGTTTTCATCCGTTTCTAACGTTCTGCCACAGCAATTGCAGACCACCTCTCGGAGCACTTCCTGCTCCACCAGCTTCGTTTCTTTGATCAGCATGATCTCACCTCTCTGGACATCATTTTATATCAAAAAGCGAAAAAAAGATAGTTGGGATTGATGGAAAATGTGGTAAAATACTCATCAGGAGGCGAAATGATCCATGTCCATTTCCTTTGACCCCACCCATTGCACGCTTTGCCCCCGGCGCTGTGGTGCTGACCGCACCCGTCCCCCCTATGGGTTTTGCCAAAGCAGCCTGAAACCCAAGGCAGCCCTAGCGGCAGTCCATCGCTTTGAAGAACCGCCCATCAGCGGCACCCGAGGCAGCGGCGCCGTTTTCTTTTCCGGCTGTGCATTACGGTGTATCTTTTGTCAAAACGCTGCTATCAGTTGGCAAAATCAGGGCGTTTCACTAACAACAACAGAGCTGGCCGAAACCTTTTTGTCCCTTCAAAGCCAGGGCGTTCATAATATCAATCTTGTGACAGCGGGTCATTTTCTCCCGTCTGTGATAGACGCTTTGCATTTAGCTAAAAACCAAGGCTTAACCATTCCCGTTGTCTATAACTCCAGCGGTTATGAAACGGTAGAGGCCATTGCTGCTTTAGAAGGTCTGGTAGATATTTACTTGCCAGACATCAAATACTACGACAGTGCTCTATCTGCCGAATTTTCCGCCTGTCCGGACTATTTTGCTGTGGCAGAAAAAGCAATTTTAGAAATGGTGCGCCAAGTTGGCCCCGCCCAATTCGATCCAAACGGTCTCATGACCCGCGGTGTTATTTTGCGCCACCTGATCCTGCCTGGCTGCCGAAGCGACAGCAAAGCCATCCTCTCCTGGATCAAAGACACCTTGGCAGACACGGTATATGTTTCTTTATTGCGGCAGTATGTGCCAATGTACCGCGCAAAAGAGCATCCGCTTCTTCGCCGGCGCCTAACCACATTTGAATATGAAGATGTCATCGACTATTTCCTGTCACTAGGTCTAACACATGGCTTCCGTCAGGAAAAATCTTCCGCATCCGCCATATATACCCCCGTATTTGATGGCAGCGGACTAATCCGAAAGGAGGAAACAACATGAAAACGGTTTCAGAACGATTTGAAGAACTGGTGAAAATCGCTACTACCTCATCTGAGGATTCATCCACTTGTCCCAGTACTCCCCAGCAGTGGGACATGGCCCACTTTTTAGCTAATGAGCTGACGGATATGGGGCTATCGGAGGTGCGCGTCAGCCCAGAAGGCTATGTGTATGCCGAACTGCCGGCAACAGCAGAAGGGTTTTGGCGCATCGGCTTTATTTCCCATATGGACACCAGTCCCGATGCTCCTGGAGAACATGTGGTGCCTACGTTGACAAAAAATTATGATGGCGGTGATATTTGTTTGCCCCATACTACCCTTTCCCCTGCCTTATTTCCAGAGCTGAAGGCGTATGTCGGACAAGATATTTATACCTCTGATGGTTCCACTTTGCTGGGGGCAGATGATAAAGCGGGCATTGCCGAGATCTTGACAGCACTGGATACCCTAGCCCATCAGCCGCAGATCCCCCATGGCCGTATTGCCGTGGGATTTACACCGGATGAAGAAATTGGCCGCGGCGCGGATCGGTTTGATGTGACTGGCTTTGGCTGTGATTTTGCCTATACCGTAGACGGCGGCAGTCTGGGAGAATTGGAATGGGAAAACTTTAACGCTGCTTCCGCCACCATAACCATCCTTGGCCGGAATGTCCATCCCGGCTCAGCAAAAGGCATCATGATAAACGCTCTGCTGCTGGCATCGGAATTTGCCATGAGTCTTCCTTCCACCGAAACACCCAGCCAAACGGAAGGGCGAGAAGGGTTTTTCCACCTGCATCATCTTACTGGGGATGTCTCCAGCGCCACCATGCGCTACCTCATTCGGGACTTTGAGAAAGAGGAATTTGAAGGCCGAAAAGAAATGCTGTTGGCCGTGCGGGATCATCTAAACAAAAAGTATGGTCCCTGCGTGACTGTGGATATTCAAGATCAATATTACAATATGGCAGAGCAGATTTTGCCCCATCCTGAAATTGTGTCTTTGGCAAAAACAGCCATGCAGCAAGTGGGCGTAACGCCCGATGAGCGTCCCATTCGCGGCGGCACAGACGGGGCAAGGCTCTCCTTTGAAGGTCTTCCCTGCCCCAACCTTTTTACTGGGGGGCACAATTTTCATGGCGTACAGGAATTCATTCCTCGCCAAAGTATGGAAAAAGCTGTGGATGTACTGATCCAGCTGGCAAAAATAGCAAAAAAATAATTTTCCCTCTTGACAAAGTTTCTTAGCCATGGTAGCATAAAGCCAATTTCAAATAGAAATGATTCGGGTTGACAAATCAAACCTTTGTTGGGCTCTTTTTGGTTACAACTTCAGAGAGCGGAGCGGCTGCTGAAAGCTCCGCAGCACAAAAAGAGCAAATTACCGCCCCCGGGCTTTTACCCGGTTTCCGGTTTCGCCGCCGGCGGCTCTCTGTCCGTTATCGCAGAAAAAGGCGCAGCTGCTTTTGCTGCGTAAAAAAAGGTGGTACCACGGGCCTCTCGTCCTTTTATGGATGAGAGGACTTTTTTTACCGCCTGTATCCACTGCCCTTACAAAGAAAGGAGATCCTCTGATGAAAAATGCGTTTGAAGTATTGGAAGAACGTGGCTTTGTGGAACAAATGACCCATCCCGAGGAAATTAAAGCCCTATTTTCCTCCGGTCAGCCCATTACATTTTATATTGGCTTTGACCCCACAGCAGACAGCCTTCATGTGGGTCATTTTCTCACCATTATGGCTATGGCACACCTGCAGCGAGCCGGCCATCGCCCCATTTGCCTGATGGGCGGCGGCACCGGCATGATCGGTGATCCCACCGGCAAAACCGATATGCGGAAAATGATGACGGTGGAGACCATCGATCATAATGTGGATTGCTTTAAAAAGCAGCTGAGCCGCTTTATTGATTTTACAGATGACAAGGCTCTGATTGTCAATAATGCCGATTGGATCCGGCACCTAAATTATATCGACTTTCTGCGCAATATTGGCGTCCATTTTTCTGTCAATCGGATGCTTACAGCAGAATGTTTTAAAACCCGTATGGAAAAAGGCCTTTCTTTCCTGGAATTTAACTATATGCTCATGCAAGCCAATGACTTTTTAGAGTTAAACAAGCGCTATAACTGCGTGATGCAGCTGGGCGGCAATGACCAATGGAGCAATATCATTGCCGGCGTAGATTTGATCCGCCGCACCACCGGACGACCTGCCTTTGGCATGACCTTCCGCCTGCTGACCAACAGCGAAGGCAAAAAAATGGGCAAAACAGAAAAAGGCGCTGTTTGGCTTGATCCAGAAAAAACCAGTCCCTATGAATTTTATCAATACTGGAGAAACGTGGGCGACCAAGATGTGAAAAACTGCCTGGCTCTGTTGACTTTCCTGCCTATGGATGAAGTGGAACGGCTCGGCTCCCTCAAAGACAGTGCCATTAACCAGGCCAAAGAAGTACTGGCCTTTGAACTAACGAAAATCGTGCATGGAGAAGAAGCAGCAACCGCAGCTCAAACTGCCGCTCGCGCCCTCTTTGGCGGCGGCGCAGAAGGTGGCTCTGTGCCTGAAACGGTGATTTCAGCAGCAGACCTGGGTGATGGCATGGATATTCTTGCCACCCTCACCCTCACTGGCCTTTGCAGCTCTCGTGCAGAAGGCCGCCGCCTGATTGCACAAAGCGGTCTGAAACTAAATGATGAAAAAATCACCACGGTAGACTATCAGATCACAAAAGACGTTTTAGGCGAAAATGGTGTGCTGCTCCAAAAGGGGAAAAAGACATTCCATCGTTTAAAATTACAATAATACCTCATTTGCCCTGCTTCATGGCAGGGCTTTTTCCTTTGCCTTCTTGTTGCGGTTTTTGTTATGTTGTTTTTTTCCTACTTTGACCTTCTTTTTTTCAAAAGAAATCTGGGTCTTTTGTTGATCGGATCTCCTGTCTTATCCATTGGTTCAACGCCTTACAAAGGAAATAGCGACTATTTTTTACCACAAAAAAACCGGCATTTGCCGGTCTTTTGTTTTGCACCTGGGTTAAGGCTGGGCTAAAATCTTCTGACAGATGCCATCTATTAGCCGTGTAAAATCCCCCTTCACCCGCTGGGTTACAGCAATGATATCCTGATGGCTTAATGACTGATCCTTCACGCCAGCAGCTGCATTGGTGATACAGCTAATCCCCAATACTTCCATGCCGCAATGTACCGCTGCAATGCACTCCGGCACTGTACTCATGCCCACAGCCTGAGCACCCATCTTACGGGCCATACGCACTTCTTCTGGCGTTTCATAACTTGGCCCGGAAAAAGCGCAATAAACCCCTTCCGCTAGCAAAATGCCCAGCGTACTGGCCGTTTGCTTGGCCATATGCCGAAGGCGCAAGCTATAGCAATGACTCATATCCGGAAAACGTGGTCCTAAAAAATCCAGATTGGGGCCGCGCAACGGATTTTGGCCCATAAAATTGATATGGTCAGTCAATAACATCAATGTTCCTTCTGCAAAAGTTGGCTCTACCCCTCCGGCCGCGTTGGTGAGCACCAATGTCTTTACCCCCATCAACCGCATCAGCCGAACGCCCATCACTACTTCGTTCATGTCGTACCCTTCGTAGTAATGAAACCGTCCTTGCATACAAACCACATCTTCATTGATGAGAAATTGTCCCTTATGCCCCGCCACGGTTGATACCGGCATATGTGGTATTTCCCCATAGGGCACTGCTATAGCATTGGGCAGATGGTCTCCATACTCGCCTAAGCCGCTGCCTAACACCAGACCTAACCGCGGTTTTGCATCTGTCTTTTGCCGAATACGAGCTAACGCCTGCCGTAACTCCTGTTCACCAATCATATGCATCCTCCCTTTCTTTTTTGGGATAACATCCTATGGCTACCAGTATACCGCAAAACTTTTGTTTCCGCTAGAACTTTACTTGAAGCGCAGCCGGCAATATGGTATGATAAAAGAGAAAAGATTGTCTTTTTGCCGCCTGATAAGACGGCAGGAAAAAAGGAGGAATGCAACTATGGCAAAAAAAATCTTAATGCTTTGCGGCGATTTCACCGAAGACTATGAAACAATGGTACCCTTTCAGGCCCTTTCCATGCTGGGGTATCAAGTAGACGCCGTTTGTCCGGATAAAAAAGCCGGAGATACTGTTGCTACCGCCGTTCATGATTTTATCGGATTTCAAACTTATGCTGAATTGAGAGGACATAATTTTGCTTTAACCGCAGATTTTGATGCTGTAAAAACGGAGGATTATGTGGGACTGTTTCTCACTGGTGGCCGTGCACCCGAATACATTCGTCTGAATCCTCGGGTGATTGAAATCGTTCAGGAATTTTTTGCCGCCAATAAACCTGTGGCAGCCATCTGCCATGGGCCGCAAATCCTGACGGCAGCTGGTGTGCTAAAAGGCTATAAAGCCACCTGCTATCCTGCCTGCGGTCCTGATATTACACTGGCTGGCGGTGAATATGTGGAGGTACCTTCCGATCAGGCCGTTGTGGATAAGAATTTGGTAACTGCACCTGCTTGGCCTGGTGATACGGCTATCTGCCGCGAATTTGCAAAACTGTTGGGTGCAAAGATTGAAATCTGATTTGCCCTTATTTTGGCCCCGGAACCCCGGGGCTTTTTCTTTGCCGAAAACAAATCTAACCCATGGATGCAGCACCACCATAGCAGAAAAGATACCAAACGAACGCCCCTTGATGATTGCCCTTTTCCCTGCGCTGCAGCTTCTATCCTCTTCGGATGTAAATGCACCGTTTTTGATCTGTTCCCTGCTCCTATGCCCTTTTTATGGGTAAAGGAAACGATCTTTGTTTCGCTAAGAAAAGTATTCTTTTTAAATCCATCTCTTCTTTTCCTTATTTTTCTGGCCACCTACACTGCTTCGAACAATCAAACTGCTTTTCTTTTCTCCTGCGAAAGATATCCAATAACCATTGTCTTCACAAAAAAAGCATCAAAAAAACCGCGGCCCCAAGACAGCTTCAATGTAGCACAATCATGCCATTGAGGCGCTCTACTGCCGCGGTTTTTTGATTTTCAATGTTGTAGTACTCCCATCATCCTATGGCAAAACAAAAATCCACTTCAAAAGTTGGTACAGCCAGAGGCAGCGCTCCTACCTCTGTCGTCAGTAGGAGAGAAGTTTAACGCCTTTGCTCTTTTCTCCTCTGTTAATATTGAAACAAGATCTGCACCGAAGCATCCACTTCCACATCGTCGTAAGAAATTTCAGGCGCTGCTGCTCCATCGGCAACAGATTCTTCTGCCGTTGCCATAGCGGAATTTCCGTACACTGTATAGCTCTGGTAACTAGGCTCCACCACTACGCTATGGATGCCGGATACCGTCACGCCTAAGGCCTGCGCTGTCTGATTTGCAGTAACTCTGGCATTTTGTACTGCTGCCGTCAATGCCTGATGATACAGCGCATTGGTATCTTCTACATAAAAGCTAACGCTGCCATCCACATAGGCTCCCGCTTTCACAGCCGCTTGAAGCAGCTCACCCACATGGTCTACCTCGTCTGTGGTAACCTGAAACCGCTGATATGCCTCATACCCTGTCAAAACTTGTTCGCCTGTGTCTTTATAGATGTAGTTTGGAGAAACCCAATAGGTGCCAGAAACAATATCTTCTTCTGCCACTCCGGCCGCCAGCAGCGCATCCTTTAAAGCTGCGGCTTTTTGGGTATTTTCTGTTTGTGCCTGCTGCGCTTTATCAGCATTGGTCTGCACATACACATTCATTTTGGCATGATCCGGCATAGCGGATGCTGTACCATTCCCCGTTACCGCAATGGTATGCTCCACCATTTCTGCCGCCATTGCCGGCATAGAGATGCTGCTCATCGCCACCACAATTCCCAGTACCATACCTATTTGCCCTAGTCTTTTCATCTGCACAACCTCCTTTTCATCCTACTTCTGCCATCGTTCTTTCTATTTCATCTCTTTCTATTTTGTTTTACGTTTTTTTTGCCTATAAGTTCCTTAGAAAAATAATTTTTTTCCATAACGCTCCCATCAATACGCTCAAAAATGCCTTTTTTTCACTAGGGTTTCTTAGATACAGAAAGAGTCGGCCCCCCTCTGGTCCGGCTCTTTTTCTTTTGACAAAATCATTGGGCTGCCCTTTCGCAAAAATTCATCAACATGGCAGCTGCTTCAGCTCTGGTGGCTAATCCTTGCGGGCCCATCGTCCCGTCCCCCATGCCATTGATGATGTCCGTGTCGCAGGCCCACTGCATTGCGGGATAAGCATAATCACTGATGGTGAAGACATCAGCAAAAGAAAGGAGGTTCGTATCTTCACCAATAGAAACATCATACCCCTTATACTTGGCATAGCGATACAAAATCGCAGCAAACTGTTCTCTGGTGATGGCATCTCCTACACCATATTTGCCCGTACCATAACCCATAGCAATCCCAGTATCATTTGCCCAAAGGATTGCATCTGTGTACCACTGGTTCGCCTCCACATCCGTAAACGGATTTAACGATGTGCTTTCCGGCTGCCCCTCCATTTGGTAGAGCACCACAGCCATCATTTCCCTGTTCATGGGCATATTCGGCGCAAAAATGGTTTCGCTCATACTGCTCATCAGCCCGTTTTCCACAGCGCCGTACACTGCATCATAAAACCAGTCCGTTTCTGCCACATCGGCAAAGGAACTGTGTTTCTGATCCTGGGTATTCTCTGTAGGTTCTGTTTCTGCTGCTTCTTCCGCCATCTTGTCCCATTTAGCGTACAATGTGATATCATTTCTAAGCGTTACACTGTCCACCGCCTGGTCAAAATCGTGGTCCAGATACCATCCCTCAAACGTATAGCCTTCTCTTTCGGGGATATAGTTCTCCAAATCAATTTCTGTATGTTCCAGTTTCATCAGTTTTTCCATGGCTTCACCGCCGTTAGTGTCAAAGGTGATGAAATAATAGGATGGCGAACTGCCGCCGGAGGAAGAAGATCTCTTTTTCCAATGCGCCGTAATGGTGGTATCTCCTGTGGACATAATCAAAGTAGTATATAATATTATCTGGATCTATATCTTTCAAAATCTCTTTTATCTTATGCATTGTAACTATATGTATTACTTCTTCCTCTCTATTAGAATGTGGATCAAGAACAAAATCATAAACATCATTTTTTTCTTTGTTCATTGTGTCAAAACTTATGATATTGTTCCTTCCTTCTTTTTTTGATTGTTTCCATATAAGAAATCTTTATATAAGATATACCTCATAATTTATTTTTACCTTACTGTTTCCAAATTAAATAAAGTATTACTTTTCAGATACTTTACACATAGTCATTCCTCCAATTCAAATTTGTTTTTAGCAGCAAATTTAAATTAGAGGTTAGTGATAAACAACACCTGTTTACGCAACAAAAAAAACCTCAAACTGAGATTTGGATAGTGTCAATAGTTTTTCGCAAAATTAAAATCCTGCCGTTTGGCAGCCGGTAGTTAGCCGGCTATGATATCAGACAGTTGATCCTCTTCTGGTTTGAAAAGATGATCTATATTCATATAGCGTCTGGCTCCTCAGCTAGGTTGCTGCTACATGACGCAGTTTAGCACATACGAGCATCAAATCGCTCTGTCCGTCAAGAAAAGCACCGATCGCTTTTGTACTGCGTTTAATCTCATGTTTGAGACGCTCAATCGCATTATTAGTTCGGATCCGAGTCCAATGTCGTGTAGGAAATCCATATAAGCCAAGGTTTCTTCAATTCCGTCCTCCACCTTTTTTGGCAGCTTTGGCAAGCTTTATGTCCCGAAGTTTCTCTGCTACCTAGATTGCTTTTTCACGGGCAGCCTCCTTGCTTTCTTGCGCATGGATCGCTTTGAGCATAAGAGCTACCGTTTTCATCTTATTGCGGGGTATAACAGAAAATATATTTTTATTATTTGAACGAAAATAAAACAGCAAAATATGGTGTTTCCTTGAATAAATAGATAATAAAAATTAATTTGTAATCACATTAAAATGTGGCCTTTTTTATGTTTAAAAGGCATATAATAGTATTTTTTATTGAAAAAACATTTATCTATTCGCACTGTTTTTACATTTTTTCAGAACCTCGGCATGCTTGAAACTATTCCGGAAGTCTTTCCAGATGCAAGATATCAGCGCTGTACAGTTCATTTTTACAGAAATATATTTATGTTTATCTATTACAGTCACATGTTTTTTAAAATCCTTAGTTTATCTATGTTTCTATTAATTTAGAAAGGGTAATAGCATTAGACAAATAAATTAACTATAAGACAATGTCTAACTTTCAGCAGCTAAAGGATATACTTCTTACATTTTACTGAAAATAATATTATAGAAAAATAGGTACAGAAAATAAAATTCTGTACCTAAAATATATAACTCATTACATCTGCATCTTCACTTTTCTCCAATCAGTTGTCACTTCCATTGTAACACCATTGCCTAAAGCTTCAAAATGTTTTTTACCACAATGGATTTTCAGCTGTTCTTTGCTTCGTAAATCCATAAGGCTGGTACTTCCCTTTGTTTCCAAAATGAAGTACAACTTTTCCTCCCCATTTTTGGTCAAATACACTGCCCAGTCCGGGTTATAAGTTCCGATTGGTGTATCCACCTGAAAACGACTTGGAATTTTGAAGAACATTTTCACATCAGGATCATTATCAAGAGCCAAAGCAAAAGGCTTTTCTACCAAACTGCTGTCATACACCACATAATCATATACACTATGTTCTACCTTGACAGCATTTTTATCTAAATTTGCAATAAACTCCGTTGAGTCAAATATTTCCTGCACATAGTATTCTTCACCATCAAGCTTGATATAACGAATACCATCAATAGCTAATTGATGACGGTAAAAGTTAATTATTTCCGTCACCTGCTCTAGAAAGGTTTCCGGATTGTTAAGAAAATCCTCTAAATGACCACTGCGAACTAATATTTCATTAACTGTTTTTGGTGTCAAAAGTGTTTCGTCACTAATCTGTGTGATAATATCCGGAAGTGCATCATAAGCATATCCAATATCTAAAGAACGCATTTCTCTCTCTATATGGGAAACACCGGATTTTTCAATATTGATGTCTGCTGTTTGAGAAATCAGTCTTGCCTGATTGATTTTTGGCATACTTTGAATTGCTTTCACGCAATTTTCTATCAGTACCGGTGTATCTATCGACACACGGTATGCTGTTTTCTGCTTGATTTTATTCCACAGCTCCATAAATTCCGGTGAGAGCATAACCTGTTTATTAAGCTTGACCACAACATCACGGGAAGCATCACGGATTGGCGGTTTTCTATCTGCTTCCAGAATGATTTTTGTAAAACGTTCTCTTGCAGCTTCATATTTCTTTGGCAAATCAAGAGTACCATTTTTCAAAGCGTTCTTCATGGTATCATTTACTTTACCAGTGCTGGTAATATAGCCTTTTTTCTCAAAATATTCCATAAGCTCCGCCGCTTCTTCATGGGTAACTGTATGTTCCTCTACAGTAGTAACAGTGCTTGTGATACCAACAATCGCCTCTGCTGCTTGTTCTGCTGTTGCACCGTTTTTCATTTGACGCATCACTTCTGTTACAGGGTTTGGCGGTGCAGACAGTTTGCCTGATTCCAATGCCGCTGTTATTTTTTCTTCTGCTGCTGCCATTTTAGGTTCGTTCATCCACTGTTCCACAGAGCCATCTGCCATCCATGTTTTCACTAACTCATGAGCTTCCTCGCTGGTAATAGTGTGCTCATAGGTAACTTCTTTCTCATAGGTGATACCTGCAAACATATCCAGCTGTAATACACCAAATTTTACACCAGTTTCATCTTCCATTTCTTTTTGCAGTGTAGCAGCAAATTCTGCAAAGCTTTCGTTTGCCATCACATGAAGGATATTGATGTTTTTATCCTCAATACGTTCTCCATCCTGATTGACGCAAAGACGAAGTCCACGACCTACCTTTTGTCTGCAAGTAAATGTGGATTTCTGCTCTATCAATGTGCAGACCTGAAATACATTTGGATTGTCCCAGCCTTCCTTCAATGCAGAATGGGAGAATATAAAACGCAGTGGACAGTCAAAACTCAACAGCCACTCTTTATCCCTCATGATTGTGTTATAGGTATCATCATCTGCCTGTGTATTTCCTTTTGTATCTTTCAGCTTACCTTTCTTATCCTGTGAAAAGTAACCGTTATGTATTTTGGAAACATCAGAAGAAAATCGATTGCGTATTGGTTCATACTTTGGCTTTGCAATCAATTCCTTATAGCAGGTTTCAAACATCTCTGCATAAATTCCCGGTGTCCCGTCTTCATGACGGTATTTATCTACTTTGTCTATAAAAAATAATGACAATACCTTAATGCCTTTTTCTGTATAACGCAATTCTTTGTCCAAGTGCGCTTCAATAGTTCTTCTGATTTGCGCCATTTTAATGACATTCTCATCAATATCACCGATAGCTTTCCCCAGTGATACCTCTAATGTATTATCAAATTCAATATGTTCCATTTCCGGTGTGCAGTCTATACCAGAAACCGTATAACCTTCATATAAATCTCTTTCACCGGAAAGTAAAAACAAATCATCATTTGGCTTGACTGTAACCGCTTTTCGTTTGACAATACCATTTTTCCCTTTTACATCGATTTCTATCTTTGCCTTAAAACCATTATCATTGGAAACAGACAATAATTTTACATACGCCTGATTGAAGCCGCCTGCTACTTGATTTGAAGATACAGAAATCTGTTTTACCAGTCCCATTTGATAGGCGTCTACCGGTGTCAAGCGATACAACAGATTGATTTTTTCCCTATGAGTTGCAGAATAACGGAACACACAAAGAGGGTTCAATGAGGCAATCGCTTCTTTTGCCTTTGGTGTATTATCTACGCTTTGGGGCTCATCAATAATCACAATGGGGTTGGTGTCTTGAATATATCGCATTGCTGTTTCACCGTTGAGCCTGTCCTGTGGCTGATTGATGATATTTTCCATCTTTTTAAATGCGTCAATATTGATGATCATAATTTCAATATCAGCGCTTGTGGCAAATTGACGTACATCAGACAGTTTTGCTGAATTGTAGATAAAATACCTGTTTGATGCATTATCATACTGCAAGGCAAAATGCTCTTTTGTAATTTCAAAGGATTTGTAAACACCTTCTCGGATTGCCACAGAAGGCACTACAATGATAAACTTCGTAAAACCATATTTTTTATGTAATTCAAATATGGTTCTGGTATAGACGTATGTTTTGCCTGTACCTGTTTCCATTTCAATGCAGAACTGTGGCACACCGTCCTCCAGTTCTGTAAGGGGCAGAAGATTGCGTTTCTGTACTGTGTGCATATTCTCTGCCAATGTATTTCGATCAATTCTCAAAACATTCCCAACACCAAAGTCGTTCAAAGATACCTGTAAATCATTGGTAACAGAAAAGGTGCTATGCGTAT
>CAJFIN010000031.1 GCA_904381335.1 Candidatus Neoanaerotignum galli
AAGCGACTATATTGTGGATATTGGCCCTGCGGCTGGAGAAGAAGGGGGCGAGGTGATTTATGCCGGGCCTGTGGCAGGACTGCTGACGTGTGAGCAATCCATCACCGGTCAATACCTCAGCGGGAGAAAGCAGATTCCTGTACCGAAGCAGCGGCGGCCGTTTCGTCCGGAGGCAGTATTGCAGATCCGAGGCGCTCGGGCGAACAACCTAAAACAGGTGAATGTGGATCTGCCATTAGGGGTGTTTACCTGTGTGACGGGGGTCAGCGGCTCCGGAAAAAGTTCCCTGGTCAATGAAGTGCTCTATAAACGCTTGGCGAGAGACTTAAACCGAGCAAAGTGTAAGCCTGCGGCGCACGATGATATTTTGGGTATCGATCAGCTTGATAAGATCATCAATATCGATCAGTCGCCCATTGGACGGACGCCTCGCAGTAACCCAGCCACCTATACAGGGCTTTTTGATCTGATCCGGGATGTATTTGCCCAGACCCAGGAGGCCAAAATGCGGGGGTATAAAAAAGGCCGGTTTAGCTTTAATGTAAAGGGCGGCCGGTGTGAAGCCTGCGCCGGCGATGGCATCATCAAGATAGAAATGCACTTTTTGCCGGATGTGTTTGTGCCTTGTGAAGTGTGTGGCGGCAAACGATATAATCGGGAGACCCTGGAAGTGAAATATAAGGGAAAGACCATTGCCGATGTGCTGGATATGACAGTGGAAGAAGCGCTGGTGTTTTTTGAAAACCTGCCCCGACTTAAATCAAAGCTTCAGACATTGGCGGATGTGGGTTTAAGCTATGTGCGGCTTGGCCAAAGCTCGACCACCCTTTCCGGTGGGGAAGCGCAGCGGGTTAAACTGGCCACTGAGCTAAGCCGCCGCAGTACAGGCCGGACAATGTATATTTTGGATGAGCCCACAACGGGTCTTCATACAGCGGATGTTCATAAATTGGTGGAGATCCTCCAACGTTTGACGGAAGGCGGCAACACGGTGGTGGTGATTGAACATAATCTGGACGTGATTAAAACGGCAGATTATATCATTGATTTAGGACCGGAAGGCGGCGAAGGCGGCGGCGAAATCATTGCCTGCGGTACGCCGGAAGAAGTCAGTCAAAATCCAAAGAGCTATACGGGACAATATTTGAAAAAATATTTAAACCGGACGGTATTTGGGATACCGTCCATGGTGCAAATGAAAACGGAACAGAAAGAAGAAAATCGGTAACGGAGGAACAAAGCATGGCCAAGGCGCAGACATCCCAGGGCAGGGACGTGATCAAACGGTATGTAGATACGAGAAAAGAGCTTTTACAGTATTTCCACTGCGAGGAAGAATATTACATTAAGCCAATGACGGACTATTTTTGGAATATCAAAGCCGATGGGGATTTCTATTTTCTCCGGTATTGGAAAGCAGGGCAGGAAAAACCCCAGGACGTGGTGGTGGTGCGCCGGGGCGGCGAGCCTTTGCTCTACCGCACCGATCGGTATACGATGGTGATCGGAATTGATTGTATCAAAACGGGATTTTTGTTTCATAATGGAAACAAAAGGAATCCCGGTGGTGAAGCAGAAAATTCTTGACAAACCAGACTGTTTTGCCCTAGAATTGATAGATAGCAGACTGGTGGAATACCAGCGATAGACTAAAAACGTGGAACAGGAAGAGTATCCCTAGCCAGCCATGTCCAGAGAGGGGGCCCTGAGGCTGAAAGCCCCTCATGGCGGTGGGAGAAGGTAGCCTGTGAGTTTCAAAGCTGAACGAACAGTAGGTTTTGACGGCCGGCCCCCGTTACCAAGCCATAAAGTGCCTGGCAAGCGTCGGGAAGAAAGGTGGTACCGCGAGCTTTCGTCCTTTTGTTGTGACGAAGGCTCTTTTTTTGGCAGGAGGAATATAAATCATGAGAAAAGAACTGGAAAAAGTCTATGATCCTTCCGTGGTGGAGGAGCGATGGTATGAGACATGGCTGGAAAAGAAATATTTTCATGCAGAAGTGGACAGGAGCAAAAAGCCATTTTGTATCGTTATGCCGCCGCCCAATATCACAGGGCAGCTGCATATGGGCCATGCCTTGGATAATACCATTCAGGATATTTTAATCCGCTGGAAACGCATGAGCGGCTATAATACCCTTTGGGTGCCGGGGATTGACCATGCCTCTATCTCTACGGAGGTGAAGGTGGTCAATAAATTGGCGGGAGAAGGTTTAACGAAAGCCGATGTGGGCCGAGAAGGCTTTTTAAAACGGTGCTGGCAATGGAAAGAGGAATATGGTGGTATCATTTTGAAACAGCTGCGGAAAATGGGCTCCTCCTGCGACTGGGACCGGGTGCGCTTTACCATGGATGAAGGGTGTTCTGAAGCCGTGTTGGAAGTATTTACCCGCCTGTATCAGCAAGGACTGATCTATCGGGGAGAAAAACTGATCAACTGGTGCCCCAAATGCCAAACCACCATTTCTGATGCAGAAGTTAACCATGTGGATCAGCAAGGTCATTTTTGGCATATTAAATACCCCATCAAGGGAACGGATGAATTTTTGCAGTTGGCAACCACCCGTCCTGAAACGATGCTGGGGGATACGGCTGTTGCTGTGCATCCGGATGATGAACGGTATCAGCATTTGATTGGCAAGACCTGTATTTTACCCATTGTGGGTCGGGAACTGCCCATTATTGCTGATAGTTATGTAGAAAAGGAATTTGGAACCGGCGTGGTGAAAATCACACCTGCTCATGACCCCAATGACTTTGAAGTGGGCCTGCGCCATCAGCTGCCTCGGATCAATGTGATGAATGATGATGGCACCATGAATGAAAATGCCGGCAAATATCAGGGCTTAGACCGGTATGAAGCCAGAAAACAAATCGTGGAAGAACTGGATCGAGAGGGCCTTTTAGTAAAAGTTGAGCCCATTACCCACGCAGTGGGCGTGCATGAGCGGTGCGGCACGGTGGTAGAACCGCTAATCAAACTGCAATGGTTTGTGAAAATGGAAGAATTGGCAAAACCAGCCATTGAAGCTTATCAAAACGGCAGCTTGCGTATGATTCCAGACCGGTTTGGAAAGATTTATCTGCATTGGCTGGAAAATATCCGGGATTGGTGTATTTCCCGGCAACTATGGTGGGGACACCGTATTCCGGCCTATTATTGCCAGGATTGCGGCCATATTACCGTCAGCAAAACGGCGCCCCAGGTTTGCGAAAGCTGCGGTTCATCCCATCTGAAACAGGATGAAGATACGTTAGATACTTGGTTTTCTTCTGCGCTTTGGCCATTTTCTACCCTGGGCTGGCCGAAAGAAACAGAAGAACTAAAACAATTTTATCCCACCAGTGTGCTGGTGACGGCCTATGATATTATTTTCTTCTGGGTGATCCGGATGGTATTTTCAGGATTAAAACAGATGGGAGAAGTGCCCTTCCATGATGTGTTTATTCATGGCCTCATCCGAGATGATCAAGGCCGGAAGTTTAGTAAATCCTTAGGCAATGGTATTGATCCTTTGGATGTAATCAACAAATATGGTGCAGACGCCCTGCGTCTAACCCTTATTACTGGTAACGCACCGGGCAACGACATGCGTTTTTATTGGGAACGCATGGATGCCAGCCGGAATTTCTGCAATAAATTGTGGAACGCTTCCCGGTTTGTGCTGATGAATCTGCCAGAGGAAGAAGAGGCAGGAGAATTGCTGCGCCTGACCGAGGCAGATCAATGGATTCTCAGCAAAGTCAACCGTCTGGCAAAAGATGTGACAGATAATATGGAGCATTATGAGCTGGGATTAGCCGTAGATAAGATTCATGATTTCCTGTGGGATGAATATTGCGATTGGTATATTGAAATGGTAAAGCCGCGGCTGTATGATTCCAATGACCCTACGCGAAAGGCTGCGTTATGGACATTGCAGGAAGTGCTGAAAAATGCCTTAAAACTGCTCCATCCCTATATGCCATTTATCACAGAAGAAATTTTCCAGCATTTACAGGACAAAGAAGAAACCATTATGCTTAGCCCCTGGCCGGAATATAAGGAAGAATGGAACTTTGCTGACATTGAAGCCCAGATGGATCAGATCAAAGAGACCGTTCGTTCGATCCGGAACCTTCGGGCAGAACGGAATGTGGCGCCATCAAAGAAGGCAAAAGTATATGTGGTTTCTCCTAAGGAAGAAACACGTCAGATGTATGCCCAGGCGGAAGTGTATCTCAAAACCCTGGCTTCTGCCAGCGATATCATCATCCAGGAGACGGCAGAAGGCATTGACAGCAATGCCGTGCGCTGTGTGGTAGAAAATGCAGTGGTTTATATCCCCCTGGAAGACCTGGTTGATCTGGCCAAAGAGAAAGAACGGCTGGAAAAAGAACGCACCAAAATGGAAAAAGAGATTGATCGGGTAGAAAAGAAATTGGCAAACCAAGGGTTCCTGGCAAAAGCACCCCAAGCCTTGATCGAGGAAGAACGGGCCAAGGGCGTAAAATATCGGGATATGCTGGCCAATATTCAAGCTCAGTTAGCAAAAATAACAGAACACTAAATCATTTTCAATTAAAAACGCCATGGAAAAAGCCATGGCGTTTTTGTTCTTTTTTTCTACAGGGAAAAAGAATCTGCAGCAGATGCTGGCTGGATGGAATCCTACCAATTTTATGATTAAGAAAGTAAATACAGCAGTAAGTCTTTTTTAGCCCATATCCAGCTTTAAAGAGACAGGGAGGAGGGGGCAGCTTTTTTTGCAGCAGTTTTTTTTGTCTGCCCTTCTGCTTTTTTCATACCCTGATAGGTTTTGCAATAGTCCTGCAAAAAACACTGGCCGCATTTAGGGTTTCGCGCTGTGCAGATGGAGCGGCCATGGGCAATGATCTGCGTGTTATAACTGTTCCAATGATCTTTTGGCAGCAGCTTCATCAGGGCGAATTCCACTTTTACTGGATCATCGCTGTCAGTAAAGCCGAGTTTATTGGAGATACGCTTGACGTGAGTATCTACCACAACGCTGTCAATGCCAAAAATATTCCCCCGCACCACATTAGCAGTTTTCCGGCCCACACCGGGCAAACTAGTGAGGTCATCAATATCTTGAGGCACTTCGCCGCCAAAATCACTCAGCAGTTTTTGACAGCAGCCGATGATATTTTTTGCTTTATTATGATAAAAACCGGTGGAGCGAATATCCTGTTCCAGCTCTGCCAGATCAGCCTGAGCGAAAGCTTGGATTGAAGGGTATTTTTGAAATAGATCTTTGGTGACCATGTTGACCCGGTCATCCGTACATTGGGCGCTCAGGATGGTGGCAATGAGCAGCTGCCATGCTGTTTCATGATGTAAATAACATTTTGTGGGGCCATAATGTTCATCAAGCAGCGCCAACACATGTGCTACCCGCTCTTTTTTGGTCATAAGAAAAAACACCTCATTTCTGTAAATTCCATAATACAATTGAGTATTATTATACCTGATGCCTGACCAAAAGAAAAGAAGGTTTTGAAAGCCATGGCAAAGCAGGAAATTTTCTATTTTGCTCCTAATAAGACATAATTTTCCCTCTCTCCGCTCAAACTAAGGGCGGAGGTGTTACAGATGGAAAAGAAAAATGTGTGTATGGGCATATTGACAGGCTTTGCCAATGGCCTTTTTGGCTCTGGTGGGGGCACAGTAGGCGTACTGCTGCTGGAAAAGTGGAAAAAATTAGAGGCACATAAAAGTCATGCCACGATCTTAGCGATTATCCTGCCCCTATCGATACTATCTGCGCTGATTTATGGATGGAAGGTGGACATGGAATGGGGGCCAGTGGCTTTGCTCAGTTTGGGCGGCATTGCAGGGGGATATGCTGGCGCTAGTTGGTTAAAAAAGCTTTCAAATGCCTGGCTTCATCGGATTTTTGGGGCGTGTATGTTGGCCGCTGCGGTGAGGATGATGCTATGATATATGGATTGATTGGATTTTTCTCCGGTATCATCAGCGGTATGGGTATTGGCGGCGGCGTACTGCTGATTCCGGCATTACTGTTTTTTACCGAATGGAGTCAGCAGCAAGCGCAGGCAGCTAACCTTCTTTTTTTCCTGCCCACAGCTTGTGCAGCTTTGCTGAAACACAAAAAAGAGCATACGGTGGAACTTGCTACGGCCAAAGCTGTATTGCCCTGGGGCCTGGCAGCAGCAGCGGTGGGAGCCATGGTAGCAGTATGGGTAGAAGGAGAAGTGCTGCGGCTTTTATTTGGTATTTTTTTAGCAGTGATGGGTGTTTTGGAGATTTGGGGAGCCAAAAAGAATGCCAAAGCAGAGGGACAGGAACAAAAATCGGGAAAAGATATGGGGAAGTTCAAAAAATTGTAAGGAAAATGAGGCTGATCTATGGTATAATATCCTCACACAATCCAGCATGATTTTATATTTTTTGGTAAGGTGTTCTTTTGCGCTGGCCATGCGGGTGTAGGGGGGATAGTAAAGATGAAATGGATCAAAAAACTATATGTGGAAGACTCTTTGGCGCATCCAGAGGAAGTCGTCTATTTACTCAGACGCCACATCCCTGTTTTTGGCCTTTACCTGATTGCCGTGGAGCGGAGAGAACGGCCTCGTATTGTGTTATGGGAGAGCCGACAGGCTTTGCGCAAAAATAGCCGGAAGCTGACGGTGGCCGGTTTTGCCTATGGAAAGGAGAACGCCATGGCGCTTTTGGCGCAGATCGTGGCGGATTTGGCTGGAAAAAACGGCCTTCAAGAACCGTTGGCCAGCCAGCTGCTCCGAGAATGAGGGGGAATATCATGAACGCAGTGCGAACAATCGTGGGTATTATGATGGCTGCAGCATTGGCTATTGTAGTTATCTTAACGGTAACAGATGTAAAGGTGCTCCACGATTATGGTTTTTTTGCAGAAGAGTATGAAAAAAACAAAGTGCCAGAAAGCACGGGCATTTCTTTGGATGATCTGATGCTGGTGACGCGGCAGCTGCTGCATTATATGACAGGGCAGCAGGACGAGCTGCAAATTTCAGTAACGGTACAAGGTCAGCAGCGCCCCTTTTTTAGTGAGCGGGAGCTGAGCCACATGGTGGATGTACGGAATTTGACCCTGCTTGGCCGGCAGGTGCGTAATGGGTGCGTGATATTTTTGGCAGCAGGAGCAGTGATCCTGGGCTGGAAAGAAGAAGGGCGAAGACGTTTATGTCGGGTTATGGCGGTGGCCCTTCCTTTGGTTTTAGCCATTGGCGCACTGCTGGCTTATGGGGTTAGTCGGGATTTTACAGCTGCTTTTTTACGGTTTCATGAAATATTTTTTACCAATGATTTGTGGCTTTTAGACCCCAGCGTAGATCTATTGGTGAACATTGTGCCTGAAGCATTTTTTGCCGATACGGCGCTGCGCATTGGCATCAATAGTGCGGTGGCACTGGCAGTTTGCTTTGGACTGTTGCTTTGGGGTGGCAGAAAGCGGGGAATGAGATGACGGCTGTGCTTTTGACCGTTGGCAAAGTCCTGCTGACAGTGCTGCTGGTGGCGATAGGCGTAATTTTGGCAGCACTGATGGTAATTTTGTTTTGTCCGATCCGTTATCAACTTCAAGGGAAAAAGCGGGAGGAAGCCATAGCTGCCCGTGGTGAGGTACGCTGGTTTTGGGGCGCGCTGCGTATCATTGTCCTTTATCGAGAAGAAACGATGGTCATGGAAGTTTTTTTGTTTGGCCGGCCTTTGCTTCATCCGAAAAGAAAAGCAAAGCCATCATCACAGAAATCTCAGCATTTGCCGCAAAAGGAACCCCCAACACCATCTCCTAAACCTTCCCAGAGCCAGATGGATAAAGAAAAACCATCTGCTCAGCCTAAGACAGAGCGGCCCCGTATGGTCCGTTCTGAGAGGCCGGGGACACGAACGGCGCCTTTGCCGAAAAAATTGCCGCCCACTTCTTCTAAACAGGAAACAATGCCGAAAATCCGCCGGATTCCCACGGGTGAGATAGGGGAGAAGAAAACGGTTTCTTCCTCAGCATCACAGACAACTGTGAAAAAAGCGCCGCCTTTTGAGGAGGAACAGGCGCCAAACCGCGGGCAAAAAAAAGAGCAGGATGTAAAGAAAAAACCGCTCTTTTTCCAGGTATTGGAAAAGCTTTGCTGGGAAGAAAAGAAAGAAGTATTTTTTGCTGGATGCACCTTTATCAAAGGTGTACTAAAAGAAGTGTTTCCAGAAGAATGTGCCTTGCGGGCGATCTTAGGAACAGGGGAGCCAGAAAGCACCGGACAAATCTTGGCGGCCCTTGCCATAGGCAAAGGACTCTTTTTTCGGGATTGGGAAGTAACTGGCGTATTTGATGAAAAACGGTTGGATGGGACGCTGCGTATTGCTGGGCGTATCCGTTTGATCCGTTTGGGATGGGAAGCGCTGCGCTTGGTGATGCACCGGCCGGTGCGTAAGCTGATCGGCGAATTATGGAAAGGCAGAGGTGAAAGAATATGAGTCAGGTTGTGAAAGAAAATATCGAAGCGTTATGCAATCGTTTGGAAGAATTTATTACCACAAAGACGGTTGTAGGTGAGGCCATTCATTTAGATGGGGTCACCTTGGTGCCGTTGGTGGATGTTTCCTTTGGGCTTGGTGTTGGCGGAAGTGAGGAAGATCAGAAAAAGGCCGCTTCCGGCGCTGGCGGTATGGGAGCAAAGATTACTCCATCGGCAGTGCTGGTCATTATTGGCAGCACGGTACAGCTTATCCATATAAAAAATCAGGATGCTGTTAGCAAGCTGATAGATATGGCGCCGGGTATTGTAGACAAGCTGGGGTTTGACCATTGGTTTGGCAATAAAAAAGAGGAAAAAACAGATTCTGACGTTTCTTTTGAAGAAACGATTGTTACTGATTTGCCCAAAGAAGGCAGGTGATGATATTGCCTTGCAGCGATATTCAAACGCAGATCGAGTTTTATGATAAAGATGTCATCAAAAATATTTTGGCTGTGCTTACGGCAGCGCCAGAAAAGGTGATCTATATCTATGACCGGCAGCTAGATGATATGAGCCGGTTTGAAGGGCTAAAGAAATGCTTTCGCCGTCATTTTCCCAATATTCAGATGGAAACGTATCCAGTGGATGTTTCCCGCATTGGAGAAATCTACACAGTGCTCTGCCGGGTTATCAAACAAAATAAAGGCTGTGCGTTGGATCTTACTGGCGGCAGTGAGTTGATGACCATTGCCGGCTATCGGGCGGGGCTGGATCAGAATATCCGGCTGATCTATACAGATATCATCAAGGAAGAAATGGTGGACATTTTTGATGAAAATCATAAGGTGCCCACGGCAACTTTGACCCTTCAGGACTTTGTGGACGCCCATGGAGCGGAGGTTATCGGTTCTTCTCATGATGAGCCGGAGGAAAGAGAGTATGTGCGCATCCTCTCCATGTGTCGGACTATTTTTACGCACTTATCTGCCTGGAAGTCGACTTGTACATTTTTTCAGGTAGCCCTGGCCGATTCTGCGCCAGCGGAGCTGGATCTGCGAATTCGTACGGAGATCCAGCAAAAGGATGGCCGCATGGTCAAAGCAGATGAGGATCTATTGTATGAATTTCAACGCCAAGGCTTTATTCGGGATCTTTATTATTCCGGAAAGCATCTGGTATTGACTATCTGTTCTAAAAAATATAAGACCTATCTGATCAGTTTTGGGGTATGGTTAGAATTATATGTGTTTATCCATGCCAAGATGTGCGGATGTTTTCAGGATGTCAAGCTGGGCGCGATGATTGATTGGGATGCCTATGATGGCATTGTTGTGGCGGGAAATGAGATTGATGTCATTGCCCAGGATAGAAATATGCCTGTTTTTGTCAGCTGCAAACTGCGCAGTGCCGATACGCCGGCGTTAAACGAGCTGATTGTGGCCAAAAAACGGTTGGGCGGTTGGTTTAGCAAGGGCATTATCGTTACCTTTGGAGATGAAAAAAGCCAAAAAAATGGTACATACCGGCGGGCAAAAGAACTGGGCATCGAGCTGCTGGATCGCAGTGATGTATTAAGTCAAAATTTTGGGGAACGGCTGGAACGGGCAGTTCGAGGCCATGACCTGGTGAGTCTGAAATGGAAGCGGATTTAACAAGAGAGAAGAAAGGAACGTTTATGGACGAATTTCAAGTGGGAAAAATCACATCTCCCCATGGGGTGAAAGGTGCATTTCGTGTCTTTCCTACCACCGATGAGATGGAGCGGTTTTCCCGGCTGAAAGAGGTGTTTTTGCTCCATCATGGGGAAAAAGTGCCTTGTACGGTGCAGTGGGTGCGATATCAGAAAAACATGGTGCTTTTAAAACTAAAAGAAATAGATGACGCCAATACGGCAGAACGATATCGGGGCGATAGTATTCTCATTGCCGCAAAAGATGCCTTGCCGTTAGCAGAAGATGAATACTATATCCGGGATCTCTATGATATGGAAGTGGTTCAGGAGGATGGACAGGTGTTGGGCCGGTTAGAGGATATTCTCTCTACTGGGGCTAACGATGTGTATGTGGTTCGCCGGGATGGGGAAAAAGATTTGCTTTTGCCTGCCATTAAAGAGTGTATTTTGAAGGTGGATGTGGCAGAAAAGCGGATGACAGTGCGGCTGCTGGAGGGACTGATGCCATGAGGTTTCATGTATTGACTTTGTTTCCGGACATGGTTTGCCAGGCCCTTTCTTATAGCATTATCGGCCGGGCGCAGCAGGCGGGTATTGTGGAAATTCATGCGGTGGATATTCGGGATTTTAGCTGCAATAAGCATCATCGCGTGGATGATTATCCATACGGCGGCGGCAATGGAATGGTGATGGAGCCCGGGCCGGTATACGGCGCCTATGAGAGTCTAGCGGCCCCGCCGGGAACGAGAGTGGTTTTTTTAACACCCCAGGGCCGGCCTTTTTGTCAGGAGATGGCAAAAGAATTTAGTCAGGAAGAAGAATTGATCGTACTTTGTGGTCACTATGAAGGCGTAGATGAGCGGGTGATTGAAGAAATTGTTACCGATGAGGTAAGCCTGGGAGATTTTGTTTTAACGGGAGGAGAATTGGGCGCGATTGTCTTAATCGATGCGGTCAGCCGTTTGCTGCCTGGTGTACTGAAAGGGCCGGAGAGTTATGAAGAAGAAAGCTTTACCGGCAATGCCTTGGAGTATCCCCAATATACCCGCCCACCGGAATTTCGGGGCCGGAAGGTACCAGAGGTACTGCTCAGCGGCCACCATGAAAAGGTCGCACAGTGGCGGCGGGAGCAAAGCCTGATCCGTACCTATGAAAAGCGGCCAGATCTGTATGAAAAAATAGCCTTGACGTCAAAAGAACGCCAGTTTATGGAAGAATATTTGAAGAACAAGCACCAATGAAAACCATAGGCATAAGATAGCACCGATCAAACCGAAGGCGGCGGTACTATGGCAGTACGGTATGTGGTGGAAGGCGGAAAGCCTTTGCATGGAGAAGCGCAGGTAAGCGGCAGCAAGAATGCGGCTTTGCCCATTTTATGTGCCACTCTCCTTTATCCCGGCGAAACAATCATCGACCGGGTGCCGCAAATTACCGATGTGGAACAGATTTTGCTGCTGCTGCAGGATTTGGGCTGCCAGGTTCGGCGAGAGGGAGAGCGGATTTTTGTAGATGCAACACATGCGCAAAGCCGTCCTTTGCCCAGGGAAAAAACATCGGCGTTACGGGCTTCTGTGCTGCTTTTGGGGCCGCTTTTAGGTCGGTTTGGTGAAGTGGATATGGGGCTGCCCGGCGGGTGTGCCATTGGGCGGCGGCCCATTGATTACCATGTGGATGTGGCCCGCCAAATGGGCGCCGAAGTGCAAAGGAAAGACGGATCGGTCGGTTTGAGGGTTTCATCGTTGATGGGAGGGCAAGTGGTTTTGCCCGAGGTCAGCGTTGGCGCCACAGAAAATGCCTTGCTGTTAGCGGCTGCAGCCCAAGGACCAACTTGGATTTATGGAGCGGCCAGAGAACCAGAAATCTATGATTTAGCGGGCTTTTTACAGCAGATGGGCATAAGCGTATGTGGAGCAGGGTCAGATCGGATCTTGGTTTGTCCGAAAGCGATGACTGCTACCCAGTATGCGGTGATGCCGGATCGAATTGAAGCGGGCACGCTTTTAGCGGCGGCAGCGGGCACGCACGGAAAAATTTTCCTTCATGATGCGGATTGGCGTACCATGGGCAGAATTTTATCATTTTTTGGCAGGTGCGGCTGCCGGATGGGCGTAGAAAAAGGAGGACTTTGGCTCAAGGCCCCGAAACGTCTGCGGGCTTGCCCGCTGCTTTTGACAAAAACTTACCCGGGCTTTCCCACAGATATGCAGCCCCTTTCGGCCGCTGTCTTGACAACGGCGAAAGGAACCAGTATGATTATGGAACAGATCTTTGAAAACCGGTTTCTCCATCTGAAAAGCCTAAATGCCATGGGCGGGCGGACAGCTTGTTCTGGGCGGGTGGCCGTGATTGATGGCGTACGATGTTTGCAAGGCTGTGTTGTTAAGGCCACAGACCTGCGGGCAGGTGCGGCGCTGGTTGTGGCAGGACTGATGGCGCAGGGAGAAACGGTGGTGGAAAACGGCCAGTATATCCAGCGTGGCTACGGTGCTTTAGAGCAAAAAATTGAGCGCCTAGGCGGGCGGATTCGACTGGAGGAAGGCAGGTGAATCCCTATGCAGGCAACGCAGCCTTGGGAGGATGGACCATCAAGGCAGGAAGAAGAGAGAGACGGGCGGCTTCGACCCAATGAGATGCCTTCCCGGCGGCCGGGCTGCCGCCGGGGAAAACGAGGCCGAGGAGTACTATTTTTGGTACTGGCAGCAGCAGTTTTTTTGGGGGTGCTGTTTTCTCCGGTGTTTTCCGTGACAGAGATAACCGTGGATGGAGAAAGTCATTACTCTGAAGAAGAAATCCGCACTTTTGCAGGGGCTTCAGTGGGGATGAACCTGTTTGCTTTTTCGTCCCATCAGGCGGAAGAGAACTTGTGTCAACAAAGTTATATTAAGGACGCAACTGTGGAAAAAGTGTTTCCAGACCAAGTACATATTACAGTGACAGAGCGGCGGGTGCGGGGTTATATCCCGTATATGGGCGCTTATTTATATATTGATGATGAAGGCCGGGTGTTGGAGATTAAAAGTTCCTACACGGAACCATTGCCTTTAATCAAAGGGCTTTCTTTTGATGAATTTACGCTGGGTCAGGTGATTGAGACGGACAACCCGGAGGCGCTGGATGTCATGGTTCGCATTTCGCAAGCAATGACAAAATATGATTTGCTTGATTTGGTGGTGGAGCTGGACGTTAGTGATCCGGATCAAATTAAGGCATATGTCAATCAGGTGGAAATCAATTTGGGGGATATTTCGGATTATGACGCAAAGATACGTACAATGGCAGAGATCATTCGAGAGATCCCAGAGCAGGACCGGGGAACATTGGATTTGAGCGATCTTAGCAAGCCTTTGGTCTTTCAGTACTTAACGTGAAAAGAGGTAGAGGCAGTTGAAGCAAAAAATTCCGGCCCTCTGTGCAGTAACGGCCGTTTGTGTGGTGTTGGGCATGATGATTGGACTGCAATATAAAACGGTGAAAACCCAGCAGGCGGCGCTGCTTTCCAGCACGGATGGCCAGCGGGTCAGTGAGCTGACCCAGCAGCTTGCCCAAGCAGATGCACAAATCAGTCATTTGCAAGCGCAAATAGATAGCCAGCAAGAGCGATTGATGGAATATGAGACAGCTTTAGGAGATGAAAATGGGGAGTTTGCTTCTTTAGTGGAGGAAAATGAAGCGCTAAAACGGGCGGCGGGCCAAACATCTTTGGTGGGCCGGGGAGTGACAGTGACCATCCGGGATTCTAAAGCGGCAGGCAGCGCCGCTGGAAGCGCTAACCCAGATGCTTTTTTGGTTCATGCAGAGGATTTGCTGTCCATTTTAAATGAACTGAATGTGGCAGGCGCAGAGGCCATCTCCATCAATGGAGAACGGCTGGTGTCTCAAAGCGCCATCCGCTGTTCTGGTTCTGTGGTGACGGTGAACGATACGAAAGTGGCAGCGCCTTTTGTCATTACTGCCATTGGTGATCCGGACTTATTAGAAGCGGCATTGGTGTTTCCTGGAGGCGTGGTGGATACATTAAAACCCTGGGGAATTGAAATTACCATTGTTAAATCTAATAATCTGGAAGTGCCGGCTTATCGTCAAATGGTGGAATTTACAGAGGGACATGAGGAGGCAAAAGGATGAAACTATTATGGATTTTTCCTTTGGCTGGCCTTCTGGGCGGCATTTGCTTAGGCACCGTGTTGCCGGTGCTGCCGGTGGGCTATTCCGGTTATGTGGGTATGGGCATTTTAGCCTGTGCTGATTCTGTACTGGGTGGGTTTAAAAGTGCATTATATGGCCAGTTTAAGTTGAGTATTTTTTTATCCGGATTTTTAGGCAATGCCCTTATTGCCGTTTTGCTGTTATTTTTGGGAGAACAGCTGGATATTCCCTTCCTGCTGGCGGCCGTGGTCGTATTTGGCAGCCGTATTTTTCAAAATTTTGCAGAGATACGCAGAAACCTATTGAATCTAGGCAAAAAAAAGGATAAGATACATACAAGAAGAAAAATGATGTAAGGAAAAAGGAATGGAAAGGATTTTTTAAGAAGAAATGCATCGATTTTTCTAGCTTTTTCTCGGAAAAAACGGTATAATATAAAGTAATTGATTTTTATGACAGGAGGGGAAGCTTCGTGCTTGAGTTTGTAGATCAGGGCAATTCTGCGGTGATTAAAGTAGTCGGTGTCGGCGGCGGCGGTAATAATGCCGTAAACCGCATGATTGAGGACAAAATGGGCGGCGTGGAATTTATTGCTATTAATACCGATGTACAGGATTTGTCAAAATCATTGGCAGAAACGAAAATTCAAATTGGAGAAAAATTGACTAAAGGCCTGGGTGCTGGCGGCAATCCTGATATTGGAGAAAAGAGTGCTGAAGAAACAAAAGATGAAGTGGCGCGGGCGCTCAGCGGAGCGGATATGGTGTTTATTACAGCCGGCATGGGCGGCGGCACAGGGACGGGTGCTGCACCTAAGATTGCTGAAATTTCAAAAGGCTTGGGCATTTTGACCGTGGGCGTGGTGACCAAACCCTTCGACTTTGAGGGGAAAAAACGCATGAGTAACGCAGAACGGGGAGTTAGCGAATTACGGAAATCCGTGGATACGCTGGTGATTATCCCGAATCAAAAATTACTGAGCATCATTGATAAAAAGACAACGCTGATTGAGTCTTTCCGGAAAGCAGATGAAGTGTTGCGTCAAGGCGTGCAGGGTATTTCCGATTTGATTAGTAAGCCCGGTGTGATTAACTTAGACTTTGCCGATGTCAAAGCAGTTATGCAGGATAAAGGGCTGGCCCATATGGGTATTGGCCATGGCACGGGAGAAAACAAAGCAGAAATGGCTGCCCAAGCTGCTATCCAGAGCCCATTGCTGGAAACGAAAATTGACGGCGCTAAGAGTGTGCTGATTAACTTTAGTGGTGATGCAAATCTTGGCTTGCTGGAGGCAGATAGTGCGGCAAATCTCATCCGGGAAAGCATCGATCCTGAAGCAGAGATTTTCTTTGGTACTACCATTAATGATGATTTGAAGGATGAAGTGGTGGTTACCGTCATTGCAACTGGTTTTGAAAACAATGTCAATGGGCTGCCGCCCCAGAATATGCGGGATGTATTTAGCGGCAGTTACCGGGATCGAGACGACCGGTATGAAGAGGATCATTATGCAGATCGGGATAGCCGGGATGATTATGAAGCACCTCATCAGGCTGCACCAAAGAATCCTTTTGATGATTCCTACGATGATGGCACGGAAATTAAAATTCCTAGCTTTATTAAAAATAGAAAATCTTTCTAAGACTGAAGGTTTAAAACTTAGAGGGACTTTGTTCTTGGAACGAATAATTTGAAGTAAAAAGCGGCGCAAAATGCGCCGCTTTTTTGTGTTCTGATTGACAAACTGTCCCCATTTTCGCGGTCAAGTGCGGATAAAGGCCAGGCATGGGGAAAAAACAGAGCCAAAGGGATGATTTTTTGTCCAAAGAGGAGGAAAAGTTTAACCCGAAGGAACAGTAATATAGCATTTTTCGTCCCGTTGATTGGGTATAATCAAGAAAAAGAGAGGGGGGGAGGGCCTTGGTCTACTATTTAGATGTGATTTTTCTAGTCAATGGTGTGCTGAATTATTTGGCACTATGGTTTGCTGGATTATTACAAAAACGGCCGGCGAAGGGATGGCGCCTTTTTTTAGGGGCGGCATCTGGCGCTGGCGGGTATTGCCTGTTACTTTTTTTACCACCGCCTAGTGCGCTCGTACAGGTAGTGTTAGGGATAGGGTTGCTTTTATTAGCATTAGTCATTGGCTATGGTCCCCATAGCCCTGGAGAACTAGCCCGGCTTTTTGGGATGGCGCTGCTGGCACTTTTCCTCTTGGCGGGAGCACTGCTTTTTCTGCTTTCGGCTTGGCCCCAGGTAGAAAACCAATGGCGGAAAACGGGGGTGGTAAGCCTATTGCCACTGCTGGCGGCTTCGGCTGCGGTGTTTGGACTTTTGACCTTGGCCCGTCAGCCGCTGCTTTTGCTTAGTTCCCGCCGTACAGAAGGATGCCTGATGCGCTTTTGGCTTGGCCAGCACAGTACGGATACCGTGGGGCTTTTGGATACGGGCAATTTTCTCCAAAAAGATGCTTTGGGACATCCGGTGGTGATTGTGTCATTTTCTGCTGTACATCCCTTATTATCCCTGGAAAGTCGGCTCCTATTTTTAGACCATGCGCCGCCGGAGCAGGTAATTTCGCAGTGGAAAAAAGAAGGACGTTTGGGCGAATTACTCCCCTATTCATCCCTGGGGCAGGAGAAAGGAGTTTTGCCTGCCCTGCAAATGGATCGGATAGAGTTTATTACCACAGGAAAGATAGTACAAAAGCCGGTGACGGCGATACATCAAGGCTCCTTAGGAGGATGGGGCGCAGTGTTGCATCCATCGGTGTTGGAGAATGCGAGGTGAAGAAAATGTGGACCTATTGGTTCTTTCGCCTCCGCTATGATGCGGAGGAATGGTTGATGCGCTTGGGAGCCAAGCGGCGCAGCGAAGTGTTTTATATTGGCGGAAACGATGTGTTCCCACCACCGCTTACCAGTGAGCAAGAAGCGGAAATGGTGGCAAAGCTTCATGGAGACGGCGGCCCGAAGGCCAAAGCCGTGCTGATTGAGCGCAATTTGCGTTTAGTGGTGTATATTGCCAGAAAGTTTGAAAATACGGGCATCAATGTGGAGGATCTCATTTCCATTGGCACCATTGGCCTAATTAAAGCCATCAACACCTTTAAGCCGGAAAAGAAAATTAAATTGGCTACCTATGCTTCGCGATGCATTGAGAATGAAATCCTAATGTTTTTACGGCGTAATGCCAAAGTTAAAACAGAAGTTTCTATTGATGAGCCGCTCAATGTGGATTGGGAGGGAAATGAATTGCTGCTCAGCGATGTTTTGGGAACAGAGCATGATCTAATCTATCGTGATTTGGAAAGTCAGGTGGACAAAATGCTGCTTTCCCAGGCCCTTGATAAGCTGGGTGGGCGGGAACAAAAAATCATCCGTTTGCGGTTCGGACTAGATTCCGGTGGGGAAGAAAAAACGCAAAAAGAAGTGGCAGATTTGTTAGGCATCTCCCAAAGCTATATTTCCCGGCTGGAAAAACGAATTATTGGACGGCTGAAAAAGGAGATCAGTAAAATGGTCTAAATAACATAAAAAAAGGATGGCAAATGTCATCCTTTTTCCCACTTTTTAGCGCAAAATAATTTTGGCGCGCTCTTTTCCTATGATAAAAGTCAATGAAGTCCCATTTTTTTGTCTGAAACAGATGTAGCTGTTGTTCACACCAGAAATAGCCTGTTATTTTTTTAAATCCCATCCACAGTTGGGACAGTGGTGGAAGGAAGAATCCACGGCAGTACCGCAGTTTGGACAATGGGGCTGAGGATCAAAATCACCTTGAAATGGGATCAGATCTGCTTCTGTTAACGGGACGGGTTCCCCCTTTTCGATGCGTTTGCCCAGGGCATTTTCGATGAGGTATAAATTGCCGCAGCAACTCATCCGCACCAGATATTGTTTATGGAAGGTAAAAATTGGAATAAAGAAAATGCTCAGCACTTCACCCACCAGGTAAACTTCATAGTTGGCTGCTTTTTCACAATGGGCGCAAATGCCGCTGAAGACATAAGGAATACGTTTTCGTAGGGGCATTAGTCCGAAAAAGAAAAACAATTCAATCCCACCTTTCTTTGTTTGTATCATACCATATTTCAACAAAAATAGATATGGTTTTATCCCTTTTTTGCAGGAGATTTTTTTCTGTTTTGAATATATATCGGAGGAAAAATTCTGCTTAAAGGCTACTTTCTTTCGGATAGATCTTTTTTTCACCCTTTTTGATTCGGGAGCAGAAAAAAGCTTTCCAAGCTGGAAAAATCGTGGTAAAATAAGGGCGAAAGTAAAGCAATGGATGGATCCAGACAGGAAAGGAATGTAAAATATGAGTATCAGACGTCTGTATATTGAAAAAAAGAAGGGCTGCGATGTGGAAGCCCAGAGCCTTTTTGCAGACATCAAGGAAAATCTCGGCATTCAGGGCCTGACGGGGGTTCGGGTGCTGATCCGGTATGATGTGGAAGGCATCGAGGATGCAGTATATGAGGCCGCGAAGACTACGGTGTTTTCTGAACCGCCGGTGGACCGCGTCCTGGAAGAAACCGTCTCCTTTACCAATGGAGAACGGGTTTTTGCGGTGGAATATCTGCCTGGGCAGTATGACCAGCGGGCCGATTCTGCCATGCAGTGTGTTCAAATTATCAGTCAGAAAGAGCGGCCGGAAATTGCCGTGGCAAAGGTGATTGTGCTGGAGGGCAGCATCAGCGATGCAGACTTGGAGAAAGTGAAAGCCTATTGCATCAATCCTGTGGACAGCCGAGAGGCTTCCTTAACAAAGCCTGCCACGTTAAAGATGACTTATCCGGTACCGCCGGACATTGCCCGCTTTGATGGGTTTATTCATAAAACGCCAAAAGAAGTGGCAGCCCTATATGATGAGCTGGAAACGGCCATGAGCTTAGATGACCTGATGTTTTGCCAGGCATATTTCCGGGATCAAGAGCATCGGGACCCAACAGTGACAGAAATCCGTGTGATTGACACATATTGGTCAGACCATTGCCGTCACACCACCTTCCATACCAAAATTGAAGGGGTAGATATGGAAAGTGGGTTTTATTCAAGCGTAATGGAAGATGCTTATCAGGAATATCTTAAAACCCGGCAGGATGTATATGGCAGTCGGGAAAAAGATATCTGTCTTATGGATTTAGCCGTTTTAGGCATGAAGGCGCTGAAAAAAACGGGTCAGCTGGACAACCTGGATGAATCAGAAGAAATCAATGCCTGTTCTATTGTGGTACCTGTGGATGTGGATGGGAAACAAGAGGATTGGCTCATCATGTTTAAAAATGAGACCCATAACCATCCTACGGAGATTGAGCCTTTCGGTGGCGCAGCCACTTGTTTAGGTGGAGCAATCCGCGATCCGCTAAGTGGGCGCAGTTATGTATATCAGGCCATGCGTGTTACTGGTTCTGGCGATCCGCGCGCCAAAGTAGAAGATACGCTGGAAGGCAAACTTCCGCAGCGGAAGATTACCACCGAGGCTGCCCGAGGATATAGCTCCTATGGCAATCAAATTGGATTGGCTACAGGCCAAGTAGCAGAGATTTATGATGAAGGCTTTATTGCAAAGCGGATGGAAATTGGCGCTGTGGTGGGCGCAGTGAAGAAGGATCATGTGGTGCGCATGCGTCCCCAAGCGGGAGATGCGGTTATCCTAACCGGAGGCCGGACAGGCCGGGATGGCTGCGGCGGCGCCACCGGCTCTTCGAAGGAGCATACGGTGGAGTCCATCCATACTTGCGGTGCAGAAGTACAAAAGGGGAATGCGCCCACGGAGCGGAAGCTGCAGCGGCTCTTTCGGGATGCGGAAGTCAGCCGCATGATTAAACGCTGCAATGACTTTGGCGCCGGCGGTGTATCGGTGGCCATTGGCGAGCTGGCAGATGGGCTGGAGATTCATTTGGATCGGGTACTAAAGAAATATGAAGGCCTAGACGGCACAGAGTTAGCCATTTCAGAAAGCCAGGAACGTATGGCCGTGGTGGTGGATCAAAAGGATGCGCCTTCTTTCTTGGCCCATGCAAAAGCCGAAAATCTGGAGGCCACAGTGGTGGCAGAAGTGACAGATACGCGGCGGCTGCGGATGCACTGGAGAGGCAACGTGATTGTGGATCTTTCCCGCGATTTTTTGGATACCAATGGTGCAAAGCAAACCACAACGGTAAAAGTGTGCTCGCCAAAACGCGGCAGCTTTTTTGAGACTTGCAGTGCCAGAGAAGAAGAATTGGATCGGAACTGGAAGAAGGCATGGAAGGACAATCTTTCCCGTCTGAATGTGGCTAGCCAGAAAGGCCTGGTGGAGCGATTTGACTCTACCATTGGCGCTGGTACCATTTTAATGCCCTTTGGGGGGAAAAATCAGTTGACCCCGCCAGAAGCTATGGCGGCAAAGATTCCTTTGCTCAAAGGAGAAACCACCACAGCAACGCTGATGAGCTTTGGATATAACCCAGTGATTGCAAAATGGAGTCCGTTCCATGGGGCCATCTACGCAGTGGTGGAATCTGTGGCAAAGATTGTGGCCACAGGCGGTGATTATTGCCGGATTCGGCTGACCTTCCAAGAATATTTTGAAAAATTGGGTCATGACCCTGAAAAATGGGGCAAACCCTTTGCCGCTTTATTAGGTGCTTTTCATGCACAGCTGGCGTTAGGACTGGCAGCCATTGGCGGAAAAGATAGTATGAGCGGTACGTTTATGAATTTGACGGTGCCGCCGGTACTGACCAGTTTTGCGCTGGATGTGGCAAACGTAGACGAGATCATTTCACCAGAATTTAAAAAAGCGGGCAATTTGGTCTTTTTCCTGCCAGCCCGGCGGGATGAAAAAGATCTGCCTGATTTTGATTATTTGAAACAGCTTTTTGCGCTGGTGCACAAGTTAATTGAAAAGAAGATTTGTGTATCGGCACATACAGTACGTCAAGGCGGTATTGCAGAAGCCATTTCCAAAATGGCTTTTGGCAATGGCATTGGCATGGATTTAGACAGTGATGTGGAGCTGAAGGATCTATTCTTGCCGGAATATGGTTCTTTTGTGGTGGAGATTGATAATACAAAGGCAAAAGTGATTGATTTTATGGGCTTGGATGCCCAACTGCTGGGGGAAACCACAGAGGAAGCGACTATCCGCTTTGGTGGAGAAGCTATTTTGCTTTCAGAGCTCTTGCCTGCATGGGAAGATACGCTGGAAAAAGTATTCCCAACCCAGACAAAAGAGACGCCAAAAGCTCCCATTACTACGCCATCTTTTGAAAATAAGAATTTTACACGGGCAACGCAGAAGTTTGCCCATCCACGGGTACTGATTCCGGTGTTCCCGGGAACGAACTGTGAATATGACACGGCAAGGGCTTTTGAAAAACCAGG
>CAJFIN010000032.1 GCA_904381335.1 Candidatus Neoanaerotignum galli
CTGCACTTTCTTCATCCCAAAGCCAGAGCGCCCCCCCTGCCTTTGGCGCATACAGGCTTGCGCCTTGTATCTCCCCTGCTTCACGGAATAAAAGATAAGAAAAAGCACCTTCTGCCTTCAGTGCCGCTAAATAGTCCTCCACTTCCTGCGCCGTCTGTAAATATCGTTCTTGGGGCTGCTCCTGACTTGTCTTAGGAGAAAAAGAGAAGCGGCCCAGGAGGCTTTTCAGTTCTAATGCTTTCATATCCTCGTAGGCTTCTTCCGTCACTTCGGCACCCAATACCGGCATATGTGCCAAATCTAACGTAATGGGCATATCCCGTACAATCCGGGCCAGATACAGGCTCAGACGGGCTTGCTCTGCATAGGTCTGCAGATTTTCCCGCACCTTTTTCGTTTTCACTTCTTGTGCATGGGCTAATGTATTTTCCACGGTATGATATGTAGCAATCAACTTTTGTGCCGTCTTTTCTCCAATGCCAGGCACACCTGGGATATTATCAGAGCTGTCCCCCATCAGCGCCTTCATTTCAATAAATTCCTCCGGCGTTACTCCGTATTTTTCCACCACATCTTTGGCATAGTAATCCTCTACCTCTGTACGGCCGCCTTTTGTTTTCGGAATCCGCACCTTGAGCGTATCGCTGGCTAATTGGAGCAAATCCCGGTCTCCAGAGACCACAATAGGCAAAAGGCCGGCTTCTTCCGCCTGCCAGGAAAGGGTGCCTAAAATATCGTCTGCCTCATACCCTGCCATACTATACTGCTTAATATGAAACGCCGTCAGTAATTGCTTCAGCGGCGCCAACTGAGATGCCAATTCCTCCGGCATTCCTTTTCGCGTGCCTTTATATTGGGTAAAGGTCTCATGGCGAAATGTCGGCTCTCGGCGGTCAAATGCCACCGCCATATACGTTGGCTGATCTTCTTCTTGTAATTTTAAAATAATATGAAAAAACCCATGGATGGCGTTAGTATACTGTCCCTTGCTATTGGTCAGCAGCGGCACGCCATAAAAGGCCCGATTGAGCAAACTATTCCCATCGATGAGCATGACTTTTTCTGCCATAAATTCCTCCCAAAAACGAACGCCTTCCTGTTTATCGCCCTTTGCCTCAAAGCCTTCTTTTTCCCTGCTGGCAAAGGCGTCTTTTTTTATTATACACCCTTTTGCGAAAAAGCGATAGCCTAAAAATGGATCGCCATTACCAGAAAAAGACGCAAAAACCGTCCTGTTTTTCCGCACCTTTTTTCCACTTCGGCATATGGTAGAACAAAAAGAAACGGAGCTATGCATGATGAAAAAACATTGCTTTGCCCTGCTCGCCTGTCTATTGGGGGGATGCACCGCATTTGCTGGCTGTACTGCCCAAGAGCCGGAGTTGACCACCGTCCGCCTAAACGAAGTGGTTCACTCCATCTTCTATGCCCCTCAATATGTAGCCATGGAGCTGGGATATTTTGAGGATGAGGGGCTAAATATTATCACAGACGTGGGCCAGGGGGCGGATAAATCCATGACGGCCTTGCTCTCCGGCTCAGCCGATATTGCCTTGCTGGGCACAGAAGCCGGCATTTATGTTTATCAGGAAGGAAAGACCGATGGCGCTGTCCCCTTTGCCCAGCTTACTCAGCGGGCCGGCAACTTCCTGCTGGGCCGTCAGGAGGATCCAGACTTTCAATGGAGTGACCTGGCTGGTCATAGCCTGATCGGTGGCCGCAGCGGCGGTATGCCACAAATGATTTTGGAATATATCCTCAAACAAAACGGCCTGGATCCAGATACTGACTTAGAGATGATTACAAACCTATCCTTCACTTCCACCAGCAGCGCTTTTGCCGCTGGAGAAGGGGATTATACCGTAGAATTTGAGCCTGTCGCCACCACCTTGGAAGAGCAAGGCAAAGGCTATATCGTTGCCTCCCTCGGGGAAGGCAGCGGCTATGTGCCTTATACGGTTTATATGACTACACCGGAATATCTAAACGCCCATCCCGATGTGATTCAAGGCTTCACCAATGCCATCTACAAGGCGCAGTTGTGGATGCAAGACCATTCAGCCGCAGAAATCGCCGCCGTATGTCAGCCCTATTTTGAAGAAAACACCGTAGAAACTTTGACCACCATCATCGAACGCTATCAGGCCCAAGACACTTGGACCAAAACGCCCGTCTTTAGCCGGGAAGGATTTGACCTCATTCAGGATATCATGCGGGAAAGCGGTGAGCTGACCATGGAAGTACCCTATGATGGGTTTGTTCAGACCTCGTTTGCAGAAAAAGCCGTTGCAGAAATTTCCCCAGCGTCCTAATGCCTATTGGCGGTCATGGGTGGATGAACCGCCCTCGTAGCAAGACCATCAACTGCCGCTTGATCCTTTGTCTATGGATCTTTCCCGTGGCTTGTTGGTTTTTATCATAGAAAAAAGCCTTGTTCTCTTTTGGAAGAAAACAAGGCTTTTGTTGCTATAATGATGAAATTTCTTACTTCAATACCGCAATGATTTCCACTTCGCAAAGCAGTTTTTTGGGCAATTCTTTTACAGCAACACAGGAGCGAGCCGGTTTGCCAGTGAAATATTTGCCATATACTTCGTTGAAAGCGCCAAAGTCGCCCATATCTGCCAAGAAGCAGGTGGTCTTTACCACATCTTCAAAACCAAGGCCATTATCTGCAAGGATAGCGGCAATATTCTGCATAACACGTTCTGCCTGCTGTTCAATGGTGGTGCCATCAATTTCGCCGGTGCCAGGCATCAATGCCACCTGTCCGGAAGCAAACAGAAAACCATTGGCAGAAATTGCCTGAGAATAAGGGCCGATGGCGGAAGGGGCTTTGTCAGTATTGGTTACTTTAAACATAGGAAACATCCTCCTTTGAGTTAAAACTTGATAGTACATTTGTCCATCAATATTATTATATACCTCTCCAATTCTTTCCGTCAATTGCTTTTTTCTTTGCTCCATGGCAAAAAGCAAAACACCTCGCCGGTGTTTGCATTCCACCAGCGAGGCGTTGCCCATTTCTGTTTGTCTCTTATTGTGCAGCCACTTCTGCTGCCATATCCAGCATGGTTTCTTCTCCCACATCACCAAAGGCGAATAATTGATAGGTCACCCCATCTTGCTCCCAGGATACGCTCTGCAGCTGTTCCTGCTTTGCCACATCGCTGCCATAGGCCACTTGTAACTCTCCCGCAGCCATAGCTTCTTCCTGTTCTTCGGTCAATTCCTGATCTGGCGGCAAGGTTAAATACGATGTCTCATCCCAGGAGAACGTCATACCGTCCACCGTCACCTGCTCGCCTTCTGTGAACAGGTCTCCCAAGGATGCGGTTGGCTCTGCTGTCAGATTCACATCGGGAGCATCATCCTTGGTATACGTCACATTCAGGCTCACCCAATCGCCCGTTTTGTTCCCCTCAGCATCGCTGCCAGTGGAAAAGCCCGGTACCGCTTCTTGGAAGGTATAACCATTTTCAAACGTTTCCACTGCCCGCATATCCGGCAGATATTTTTCTGCCAACTCCTCATAAGCCGTATAACTGGTCACTGTATCTTTATGGCTGGAATGGGTTTCCACCGTTGCCAGTTTTCCTGCGGCAACAGCAGTGATACTGCCTAGAGCGCAAATAGCGGCGGCGGCAATCACAACTTTTTTCCCTACTGCTTTTTTCATGGTTTTTTCCTCCTTTTGGGCCTTCCGGATTTGTGCCTGCATGCGCATCAGCATTTCATCCTCCTCCGGGAGTCCGTCTGCCCGTTCCTCCAGGGCTTCGGTGAGCAAAGATGCAAAGGCGTCCGTATGTTGATTTTGTTTCATCATTCTGCCTCCTCCCAAGATTTGAAGGTTTCTCTTAGTTTCTTTCTGGCGAAAAACAATCTTGATTTTACCGTAGCTTCCAAGGTGCCCGTCAAATGAGCGATCTCCCGAATGCTGCGCTGTTCATAATAATAATAAATAACAACGGTGCGCTGTTTGACCGGCAGCTGCTGTACCTGTGCAAACAATGCCGCTTTCATCGCCTGCCGCAGTGCGGATTCCTCCGGCCCCGGCGATCCTTCTATCCGCTCCGGCGTCTCCTCCACCGGTGTTTCTCGGCGGCGTTTTTTTGCATTTTTCCATGCCAAATGGGTCATGGTACGGTAAAAATATGCATTTAGCCCGTCAGCATTCCGTAGGGTACGCCTTTTTTGATAACAGATCAAAAATGCCTCCTGCAATACATCTTCGCACTCATTAGCATCATTTAAAATCAAATAACATAGGCGCAGCGCCTTGGGATAGATCTGGCCCATCCATACTTCATAAGCGTCTTCCTCTCCTGTCACAACCCGGCAGGCCAAGGCTTCATCATCCAACGGTTGGGCCTCCTTTCTGCATTTTACATCTTGTTTTGATCGATCGATCTATCCTTAAGAGCCGGTATCAGGGTAAAAGGTTTGAAAAAAAACATTTTTTCAATGCGTATGAAAAAAACTTTTTTCTTCTTTTTTTCTTTCTTCTATTTTTCCCCGTCATCCTTTTCGGTAATACTTTCTTCTTTTTCACAGAAACATGGCAGTCTCTCTGCCATTTGATTGAAATCTTTTGGGGTCCTCATGGTGAATTAGCCAAAATGTATTTCTCACAAAGAAACTAGAGATAGGATGCAAAAAACAGGCCCATCAGATTGAGCCTGTCTTTCATCAAGAAACAAAAATAAGCCTTAAGCTTCCGGCATTTCTTCTTTTGCTGCCGTCACAGTAATACCTAATTCTTCCAACTGCTTTTCTTCCACTGCGCTGGGCGCCTCTGTCAGAGGACAGCTGGCATCTTTTACCTTGGGGAAGGCAATCACATCCCGGATACTGGAAGCTCCTGTCATCAGCATCACTAACCGGTCGAACCCAAAGGCAAGACCGCCATGGGGCGGCACACCATATTGGAACGCATCCAGCAAAAACTTAAACTGCTCATACGCTTGCTCCGGTGTAAAGCCCAACAATTCAAACATCTTATTTTGAATGTCGCTGCGGTGAATACGGATACTGCCGCCTCCCAGTTCCACACCGTTCAGCACCATATCATAGGCAATGGCACGCACCTTGCCAGGATCTGTATCCAGCAGAGGAATATCCTCTTCCATGGGCATGGTAAAAGGATGGTGCACTGCTACATAGCGGTTTTCCTCCTCATCCCATTCCAACATAGGAAATTCGGTAATCCAAAGGAACCGATAATCATCTGGGCGGGTCAGGTTCAGCCGGAGGGCCAATTCGCACCGCAGGGCGCCTAGGGAATCAAAAACCACCTTATCCTTCCCAGCACAAATGAGGATCAGATCGCCTGGCTTACCATTCATCACAGATACAATTTCCGCCATTTTCTCTTCTGTAAAGAATTTGGCAATCTGGCTTTTTATGCTGCCATCCTCATTGATGACAATCCAAGCAAGACCCTTGGCCTGATAGGTTTTCACAAACTCTACCAACTGATCGATCTGTTTTCTGGGGAAATGGCCGCATCCTTCCGCATTGATAGCGCGAACACTTCCGCCTTGCTCTAAGGCGCTGCGAAATACCACAAACTCTGTGCCCCGCACCACATCTGAAATGTTTTTTAATTCCATACCGAAACGAAGATCCGGCTTATCTGAACCAAACCGCTCCATGCCTTCCGCATAGGTCATCCGCTGAAACGGCACAGCGATTTCCACGCCCAGCGCCTCCCGAAAGACCGTTTGAATCAGTCGCTCATTGATATCCAAAATATCTTCCTGATCAACAAAGGACAGCTCCATATCAATCTGGGTAAATTCTGGCTGACGATCTGCCCGAAGATCCTCATCCCGGAAACATTTCGCCAATTGATAGTACCGGTCCATGCCGCTAACCATCAACAGCTGCTTAAACAACTGCGGACTTTGGGGCAGAGCATAAAACTCCCCAGGATGAACCCGGCTGGGCACCAAATAGTCTCTGGCGCCTTCCGGCGTGCTTTTGCCCAGCATTGGCGTTTCAATCTCCAAAAAGCCTTCTTGATTTAAAAACTGCCGTACAATCTGTGCTACCCGATGACGAAGATATAAATTCCGAAACATATTGGGCCGGCGCAAATCAATATAGCGGTATTTTAAGCGGATATCATCCTTGGTCTGGATGTCTTCCTCCACCGGGAAGGGAGGTGTCTCCGATTCGGAAAGGATTCGCAGTTCCTCCACCAAAATCTCAATTTTCCCGGTCTTCATGGCGGGGTTAATATTTTCTTTTGTCCGAGCCGCCACCTGGCCGCGAATTGCCACCACATACTCACTTCTGATGGTCTCTGCCTTTTGGAATATCTCCTGGGCCGTATTCTGATCTACCACTGCCTGCACAATGCCAGTACGATCCCGCAGGGCAATAAAGATCAGTTGTCCCAAATCTCTTCTGCGCTGAACCCACCCCATCACCGTTACCTTCTGGCCGGTGAGAGACTCATCCACTTCGCCGCAGCGATGCGTCCGTTTCAAGCCTACCATTGATTCTCCCATTGTTTTTCGATCTCCTTCGCTTGCATAAAATTTTTCTCACTCGTTTTATAGTAGCAGAAACGGAGCAAAACTGCAAGCTATATCCACGTTCCCCCTAAAAAGCCCATAGATTTCATCGCCTGGCTGTAAGTTTTCTGCCTCTTTCCCACAGAGGACAAAACACCTACAAAAAGCCGTAAGCAAAGCAGCGCTACACTGGCTCGGCCAAAACTGCCCACCATCATATCCAGCACTTCCGATACCCAAAAAATATAATCCAAAACGTATGCCCCACGCTATAAAAACCATCAACCAAGCTTCATCCCTGCCAAATTCCGCCAAAAGAAGCCTGGTGGTTCAGGGCAGAATAGCGACCAGGGCGATAGCCATACCGATTTTGCCATCTCTTTTGGACAAAGGTCCGTTTTTCTGCCCTACTTCTGCCACCGCAGAAGTAGCATTCATCCATAAATCCATCATGGCTCCTCAGCGCTTTCGCGCCTACCTGCTCCACCCCATGATAAATTACACCTTCATCAAATCCCAGAGCTGGCCATGGCAGGTCCCATCGTACACTCGGTATCATTCTATGAAATTCAACCTGGCTCTATCCCCAATCATCCAAATTCTTCCTTCCCATTCCTATGGATTTCTAGTTCTGTCAATCATCTTTGGTGCTTTTATAATCCCTTTGTCCCAAAAGCCATTTGAGAACAAAAAATCCCCCGATACACTTTCGCGTATACCGAGGGATAGAAAAAACAGAGATAAACCAGCAGTTCGATCAGTCGATCACCGTTACCCAACCATAGGGGTCTTTCAGCTTGCCGCTTTGAATTCCAGTGATGGTATCATATACCAGATGAGAGATAGGCCCAATCTGTCCATTATTGATGATGACCGTTTCGCCTTCCCACATCAATTCACCCACAGGAGAAATAACGGCAGCCGTGCCCGTACCAAACACTTCATTGAGCCGTCCAGCTTTTGCAGCATCAAACACTTCCTGGATGGAGATTTTCCGCTCTGTCACTTTATAGCCTTTGTCCTTCAGCAATTCCAGCGCAGATCTTCTGGTGATACCAGAGAGGATAGAACCATTCAGCTCCGGCGTAATCACTTCGCCATCGATGACAAACATGATATTCATGGTGCCTACTTCTTCTACATATGTCTTAGAAACACCATCCAGCCACAATACCTGAGTATACCCGCGTTCTTCTGCCGTTTCTTGGGCGATTAAACTAGCGGCATAGTTTCCGGCTGTCTTGGTAAAGCCCATACCGCCGCGAACGGCACGGCAATATTCATCTTCCACATAAATACGAACCGGGTTGATGCCCTCTTTATAATAAGAACCCACGGGGCTAAGAATAATCATAAATTTATATGTTTTGGAAGGATGTACGCCCACATGTACATCCGTTGCAATGATGAAAGGCCGGATATACAAGCTGGTACCTTCACCTTCTGGGATCCAGTCCCGGTCAATGCTCACCAATTTTTTAATGGCTTCCACACCAAACTCGGCGTCAAACTGAGGAATCACCAGACGCTGGTTGGAGATATTCAGCCGTTCCATATTTTTTTCTGGACGGAACAGACGAATGGTGCCATCCTGACCACGGTATGCTTTCAACCCCTCAAAGGTGCTCTGACCATAGTGCAGCACCATGCTGGCAGGGTCCATTTCCAGGCTATGGTAAGGCACAATACGGGCGTCATGCCAGCCAATGCCTTCGGTATAATCCATTTCAAACATGTGATCTGTGTAGTAATTGCCGAAACCAAGATGATTCATATCTGGTTTCTGTTTTGGGTGTTTGGTTAATTCCACTTTGATTTCCATCCTGCATTCCTCCATTTTTCTCTCTACCTAAAAGTGTATGTCATCGAGCTTTATTTCAAAGTCGCTTTCCGGCTTTTGAAATAGGTTTCTAGTTGTGCAAAGGAAACTTCTTGGCTCTCGCCCGTTTCCATTTCCTTCACTTGGGCGCTGCCCTTGGACACCTCGTCATCACCTAAAATCATGGTATATCGGGCGCCCGTTTTGTTGGCATATTTCATTTGCGCTTTCACACTGCGGCCAACTGTGTCACATTCTGCTAACACGCCCGCCTTGCGCAACTGATATGTTAAAGCCATGGCCTTTGTACGGCCCGCCTCTCCAATGGAGCCTAGGAACACATCGCGATATGGGGCATAGACCGGTTTTCCATCCTGCGCCTCCAGCGTAAGCATCAGCCGCTCCATACCTAGACCGAAGCCCACAGCGCCCGTTGCCGGGCCACCGCATTGCTCAATGAGTCCATCATACCGCCCGCCGCCGCAAACCGTGCCTTGGGCGCCAATGGTATCGGTGACAAATTCAAATACGGTTCGCGTGTAATAATCCAGCCCCCGCACAATATACGGATCCACCTCGAAGGGGATCTCCATTGCCGTTAACAGTGATTGCAGCCGCTCAAAATGGGCCTTACATTCTGTATCAAGCACATCCAGTACCACCGGTGCATCCTTGAGTACAGCTTGGCAGTGTGCCTGCTTACAGTCTAACACCCGCAGCGGATTTTTTTGTGCCCGTTGCTGGCACTCTTCGCAAAGAGATGACAAATTTTCGCCTATAAAACTACGAAGCGCTTGATTATATTTGGCCCGGCATTGCGGCCCGCCCAAGCTGTTAATTTTTAAGCGGACATTTCGTAAGCCCAGCGAATGGATCAGCTCATATGCCACAGAAATGGCCTCTGCATCCATTTCCGGTGCATAGGAACCAAAAAGCTCTACGCCAAACTGATGAAACTGGCGCTGCCGCCCCGCCTGCGTATTTTCATACCGAAAAGTGGGGGCAATATAAAAAAGCTTTGTGGGCTGCGGCTGATTGAACATGCCATGCTCAATAAACGCCCGGGCCACGCCGGCAGTGCTTTCCGGGCGAAGGGTGATGCTCCGATCCCCTTTATCGGTAAACGTGTACATCTCCTTTTGTACAATATCCGTTGTATCTCCCACACTGCGCAAAAACAGCTCCGTATGTTCAAAGATCGGGGTGCGGATTTCTTCAATACCAAATCGTTTGGCTAAGGCACGCATCCGTTCTTCCATCTTCTGCCAAGATGCCATCTCTGCGCCAAAAATATCCTTTGTCCCTTTTGGTGCCTGCGTCAACATGATAAAACCTCCAGAAAAACAAAAAAGCCTTCATCTCAAAGGACGAAAGCTTCGTGGTACCACCTTCATTCCGGCCGCATCTAACTTCAAACACCAGCAGCCAGCACTTCACAGCGGATAACGGCGCCACCCGTTTCAGATTACACAACCCATAGGGCCTTGGTCGAAAGGCTCCCAGGCGACATTCCCCATCTTGAGATCCCAGACCGTCTTTCAGCCTACGAACGATCCTCTCTTTGGGCTCGCAAAAGGTACTCCTCCTGTTCCACGCCTTTTTCTATCTACAATTCAGTTCGATTTACCTAGAGATTCTAAACAAAAAAAGTGCATTTGTCAAGACCCAACTGCACTTTTTTTCTGTTTTTCCGTTATTTTTTCTTCTGTTTAGTCCACTATAGGCAGAATCATCGGCAAAGATGAAGCAATAAAAGCCGCTTTTTTTCGTTCCAACATCTCATCAAACCGTGAGGTATACTCTTCGATACTCTTGACATTAAACACCCTGCTGATTCTGTTTTTTTCTGCCTCATAAAGTTTTGTGGTCGTTCCAGCGCCAAGGCCAAATATCGTCTGTTTTTCCTCCATGATCTCCACATTATAAACACTTTCTGTCCCCGGGCGACAATATCCCACATTTTCAAAATTCCCCACCATATTTTTTTGGCGATACATGTAGTAGGGCAAAAGACCCATCTGCTCCGCCGTCCGATGGCTGAGGGAAAGCATTTCTTCCATCCTGGCCACATCCGTCAAAACGAAGGAAGAAAACTCTTCCTTTAGCCGGCTAGCCCGCTTGATGGCCAACGTATGCACTGTCAGGCTTTCTGGGGCCAGCTGCTGCACCTGCTGGAGGGTGCGGGCCACGTCCCCCACTTCTTCTCCCGGCAGTCCCAGAATCAAATCCATATTGATGTTCGTAAACCCTGCCTTCCTGGCCCAAGCAAAGGCTTCCACCACCTGCGCGGCCGTATGGCTTCGGCCAATTAAACGCAGTGTTTCATCATTCATGGTCTGTGGATTGATGGAAACCCGGCTGACGCCGCCCTGACGCAAGACCCACAGTTTTTCTTTGGTGATGGTATCTGGCCGTCCAGCTTCCACCGTAAATTCCACGCAATCTGAAAGATCAAATCGAACCTGGAGGGCTGCCAACAGCCGCTGCAGCTGCTTCGCCGTTAAACTGGTGGGTGTTCCGCCGCCAATATAGACCGTCATTGGTTTTTTGTGTCTGAGGTAGGCAGCCAGAAAATCCATTTCCCGTTCCAATAAATCTAAATAGGCATCCACCCGATCCCGATAGCGCGTTAGCGGATAGGAAGTAAAAGAACAATAGAGACAACGGGTAGGGCAAAAAGGAATCCCCATATAGATGCTGTAGCTATCTGGTTTTGTCTGGGCCAGGATATTCCGCTCCGCCTGAGCCACTTGCAAAGTCAAATCTGTCTTTTCCTTTGAAACATGATACTCTTCCCGCAGCATCCTGGCCGCCTGGTTAACCGTCCATCCTTCATCCAGCAGCTCATTGACCATTTTGGTTGGCCGGATGCCGGTGATCAGTCCCCATAACGGATGGTACCCCGTACGAGCAGACAGCGCCTTGGCCAAAGCTCCTTTCATCGCCCGCTTTTGTTCACGCAAAGAAGGGGAGGCCTCTAAAAAGGCTTCTTCCCCTTCTTCCTGCGCCACACCATTTTCATAAATGCAGGCCCAGGCTCCCTGGGCCAATAAAGCACTGACGACTGTCAGTCCCTCCTGTGCCACTTCTTGCACGGCATAATAGTGTTCATTGGGATAGTATACTTGAATCATGGTCTGCACATCGTGGCCAAACCCATGGTTCTGCAAAAGATAAAAAATCATGGCCTTACCCCTTCACAAAGGGATTAAACTGCTTTTCAAACCCAATGCGGGTCTGTCCGCCATGGCCAGGATATACAATGGTATTATCTGGCAGCACAAAAAGCTTCTCTTTGATGGAACGGATCAAGCGGTCAAAATTTTCGCTGGTGGGATAGCCAATGCCATTTTTTACCGGAGGATTGGGGAAATCTGTCCGGCCCACAGAGCCATAAAAGAGGGTGTCGCCAGAAAAGACGATGCCATCGCCTGGGCAATCATAACACACGCCGCCAATAGTATGCCCCGGCGTATGAAGCACCCGAATGGTCGCCCCACCCACCGTCAGTTCCTGGCCATCTTGAAGCAGCAGATCCGGTGTGAAAGACATATCCCGGCGGAACATTGCCGACAAATTTGCTTCTTCATCCTCCAGTACCGGCACTTCCCAAGCATGCGCTGCCACCGGCCAATCATACTTTTCTTTGATTTCTGGGATGGCTCCAATGTGATCGGAATGGCCATGGGTTAAAAGGATGTATTTTACTTTAATCCCATTTTCCTCCACAATATCAATAATCTGCGCTGCATCATCGCCGGGGTCAATGATAACCCCTTCCTTGCTGTTTTCATCAAAATAAATATATACGTTTTGATCCATGGCCTGTACCACATGCTGTAATAGCTGCATACCAAGCGCCTCCTTTTGTCTATTGAAAGTCTTAAAATCCCCGATCGCTGTCTAAAAGCAGCGTCACCGGACCATCATTACATAGCTCCACTTCCATATGGCTTTGGAAAATACCGCCCGCCGTCTCAAGGCCTGTTTGCGCCGCCTTCTCCATTAGCCGGGTATACATTGTCCTGGCCTGCTCTGGGGCTGCCCCAGTGCTGTAGCTAGGTCTGCGCCCCTTGCGGGCATCTCCGTATAGCGTAAAATTGGGCACCAACAGCAGTCCCCCGCCTACATCCACCAAAGACAGGTTCATTTTCTCTTGTTCATCCGGAAAAATACGAAGACGAATCATCTTATCGAGCATATAGTCCATGGTTTCTTCCCCATCGGTAGGCGCAAATCCCACCAAGGCCAATAAGCCAGGCCCGATTTGTCCTACCACGGTTGTTTCCACCGTCACTTTTGCCCATTTCACTTTCTGTAATACCGCCCGCATGGTTTCCTCCATTTTTTTCTTAGCCTGTCACCCGCTCGATCTCATCCACACCTTTGACAGCGCGGAATTTATTGTTGACCACATTCAGCTGGCCCGTACCATTGATTTGCATGACAATGTTAAATATCGCCGTGCCATCTTTTAAACTGCGGCCATTAAAGCTTTTCACCAGAATATTTTCCTCGCTGAGCACCCGAGAAATATCCATAATCAGACCATTTCGGTCTGTACAGGTCAGCCGCAGCTCCGCTGTGAAAGAAACGTTTTCTTTTTCAATGCCAGTATCCCATTCAGCTTCAATGAGCCGATGCCGTTCTAATTCATCCAAATGAATGATATTGGTGCAGTCTGTGCGATGGATGGATACCCCTCGGCCTCGGGTCACAAAGCCCACAATCTCATCACCTGGCACAGGATTACAGCAGTGGGAAAACCGCACTGGCACATCCCCTACTCCTTTGACAATCACGCCGCTTCCTTTACGGTTGCGGGGATACTCCCGCTTCGCCGTTTCGGTTTCTATCTTTTGGATCAGATCTTCCGCCGATTCTGTTTTGCGGCTTTCTTTTTTCATTTCTTCAATCAGGCGGTTCACCACTTGTCCTTCTTTTACACCGCCATAGCCCACGCCGGAACAGAGGGCATCCCAAGTCTGGTAAGCAAACCGGCGGCATACCACTTCCACCCATTCTGGACGAAGCAGATCATTTAAGACATAGCCTTTTTTCTTTGCATCAGCGGCAAGCAGTTCCCGGCCCTTGATGATATTTTCTTCTTTAAATTCCTTTTTAAACCATTGATTAATCTTGGTGCGGGCCTGACTGCTTTTGACAATATTCAGCCACCCGCGGCTAGGTCCCTTGGAATTATTCGATGTGATGATCTCCACGCGGTCGCCGTTTTTAATCTGATAATCAATATTGACGATTTTTCCATTGACCCTGGCTCCCACCATTTTATTGCCCACCGCAGAGTGGATCATATAGGCAAAATCAATGGGCGTGGCTCCTTTGGGCAGGCTAATGACATCCCCTTTGGGTGTAAAGGCATACACCTGTTCATCATAGATATTGAGGTCCGACTTAATCGTTTCCATAAACTCTTTGTTGTCGCTCATATCCTGCTGCCATTCCAGGATCTGCCGCAGCCAAGCCAGTTTTTCCTCTGCCCGGTCCTTCCCCGAAGGCGTCTGGTTGGTATTAAATTTGCCCTCTTTATATTTCCAGTGGGCTGCAATACCATATTCGTTCGTCCGGTGCATATCTTCCGTACGAATCTGCACTTCAAAAGGTTCTCCTGTGGGGCCGATGAGGGTATTATGAAGGGATTGATACATATTTGCTTTAGGCATGGCAATATAGTCTTTAAACCGGCCTGGCATGGGTTTATACATATCATGGACAATGCCCAACACTGCATAGCAGTCCCGAACTGTTTTGACAATTGCCCGCACGGCAAAAAGGTCATAAATCTGGTCAAATGTCTTATTTTGGTTGACCATTTTCTTATAGATGCTAAATAAGTGCTTGTTGCGCCCGTACACCTTGCCTTCAATGCCCATTTCCTGCATTTTGGCAGACAGATCATGAACGATGGTGTTCACATAGGATTCCATCTCTTCTTTTTTCATCTCAATTTTTTCTGTTAGATCTGCATAGGCGTCTGGATAGAGATACTTAAAGCAAAGATCCTCTAATTCCACCTTAATTTTTGAAATACCCAGGCGGTTGGCCAAAGGCGCATAAATGTCCAGTGTTTCCTGGGCTTTTTCCTTCTGCTTAGCGGCGGTCATATAATTGAGCGTGCGCATATTGTGCAGCCGGTCGGCCAACTTGATTAGGATAACGCGAATATCCTTAGCCATGGCCAAAAACATCTTCCGGTAATTTTCTGCCTGCACCTCTTCTTTGGTCGCCGACACAGAATAACTGAGCCGTCCTAACTTTGTAACGCCATCCACCAGCGCCGCTACTTCTTCGCCAAAAAGCCGCTCAATATCAAAATAAGTATAGGGCGTATCTTCAATGGTATCATGGAGAATCCCCGCCACCACACTTTCCATATCCAACTCCAGATCCGCCAGAATGTACGCCACATGCAGCGGATGGATGATATATGGCTCGCCGCTTTTGCGCTTTTGATTCTGATGGGCGCTCACCGCCAGCCGGTAGGCGTTTTCCAACATGGAAAAATCCCGCGTTGGATGATACTGCTGCATCCTGCTTTTTAATCTCAAATAGAGATCATTTTCCACTGACATAAACCGCACCTTCTCCCGTTTGAAACATACCAAAACATGCCTATCTAACAATCAATAAAAAAAGCCCGTCCGAATCCCCTATTGGTTACAGTCTATTATAAAAAGGTTTTTCTGCTTTTGCAATAAAACTCTCTCAAATTTCTGCAAAATCTCTTTCCCACAGCAAAAAATTCCGTTATAATAGGCAAAGAAGATCCACCGAGAGGAGCCGCTGATCATGAAGCATCAAAAATTATTAAGCTATGTACGCAAAGCAGTGGAAGATTATGGCATGATTTCCGCCCAGGATCATATCGCCGTAGGCGTATCCGGCGGGAAAGACAGTCTCTGTACCCTGCTGGCACTAGCCAGCCTGCGCCGGTTTTATCCCGCTCCTTTCCGCCTAACGGCCATCACTGTATCGATGGGGTTTGAAGGGATGGATTTTTCTCCAGTGGCCCAGCTTTGTGAAAAAATTGAGGTGCCCTATTCCATTGTCGAAACGGATATCGGCCCCATCATCTTTGATGAACGCAAAGAAAAAAACCCCTGTTCCCTTTGTTCTAAAATGCGTAAAGGCGCCCTCCATGACCGGGCACAACAATTGGGCTGCAACAAAATTGCTTTGGGTCATAACAAAGATGATATCTTGGAAACCTTTTTCCTTTCCCTTTTTTATGAAGGGCGTATCCATACCTTTGCTCCCAAAAGCTTTTTAGATAGAAAACAGCTTTGGTCCATCCGACCGCTGATGTATGTGCCGGAGGGGGAAATCCGAAGCTATGTGCGGCAAAACAACTTACCCATCGTAAAAAATCCCTGCCCTGCCGATGGCACCACCAAACGTCAACAGATCAAAGAACTCATTGCTTCTTTATCCAAAGAGTATGATAATCTAGAGGGGAAAGTCTTTAGCGCCATCCGTCATTCTGCTATCCCCGGCTGGGCTCCTCCAAAAGGAAGGTGATCTTATGGCGGCTACCCATACCTATCAGCAAACAGTCAAAGAAAGCAGCATTCAGCGCCTGCGCCGGATGGAAGAAGAACTGCCGCCCTTTTTATCGGATTTTTTTGTATACTGCTTGAACATCTATTCTCCCCGGACACCTCTGGCTTATAGCTATGATTTAAAGCTGTTTTTCGAATATCTGCTGAAACATCATCCTGTATTTCAAGGCAAAACCATGCAAACCATTGAGCCGTCCGACCTAGATCAGGTAGAACCAGAGGATATTGATCGGTTCGTTGCCTATCTATCCCTTTATACACGGCCAGACCCCAAACATCCCGGCCAAACCATCTCCTATACCAATAATAACAATGGCAAACTCCGAAAGCTCTCCTCCGTGCGGAGTATGTATAAATATCTCTATAAGAGAAAAAAAGTAAAGGCCAACCCGGCCGCCATTGCTGATGCGCCAAAAATCCATGATAAACCCGTAGTACGGATGGAAGTAAACGAAATGTGCGATTTTTTGGATGAAGTGGAGACCGGCAGCCATTTGACCAAGCGCCAACAGGCCTTTCATGAAAAAACAAAACTGCGGGATCTCGCCATCACCACCCTGCTTTTGGGCACCGGTATGCGGGTATCGGAATGTGTGGGCATTGATATCAAAGATTTAGATTTTGTTGAAAACGCCGTGCGCGTTACCCGCAAAGGCGGAAATGAAGAACGGATCTACTTTGGCCAAGAGGTTGCCGAAGCGTTAAAAACCTATTTGCAGGAACGAAAAAAGGACCCTAATGATACAAATCCCGCCTTGTTTTTATCCCTTCAGGGCAAACGCATCAGCGTGCGCAGCGTGCAGTTGCTGGTGAAAAAATATGCCCAGTCTTCCGTCAAACTCAAACGGATCACGCCCCATAAGCTGCGATCCACCTTTGGCACAAATTTGTATGCCGAAACGGGGGACATCTATCTGGTTGCCTCTTCCTTGGGCCACGAAGATGTCAACACCACCACAAAACACTACGCCGCCATCGAAGAATATCAGAAGCAAAAAGCAGCGCAAAACGTTCATCTGCGCCGGCAGGAGGAATAACATGCAATCACTAAAAACCTTGAAAGAAACTTTTGACCGTACGCCTAGACTGGAGGGTTATGGCGCCCCTTCCGCCGTTTTGGTACCCCTGATGGAGGTACAAGGAGAGCTTTGTATGCTCTTGACTCAGCGGGCCCTGCATATGAAGCACCAACCCGGGGATTTCTGTTTTCCCGGCGGCCATCATGAGCCTGGTGAAACACCGGAACAAACTGCCCTGCGGGAAACCCGGGAAGAGATCGGCGTACCTAGCTGCTGCATCGATCTTTGGGGGCCAAGCGATGTGGTGATTTCCCCGTTTGGCGCCTATATCCGTCCGTATGTGGGTTATATCCACGGCTTCTCCCTGGCACAATTTCGGCTGAATCGGGACGAGGTTGAAAAGGTGCTCCCCGTTCCGTTACAATTCTTTTTTGATACGGAACCCCGTCTTTCCATTGTACCATTAGAGCCAAAATTTCCGCCAGATTTTCCGTTCCACTTGATTCAGGGCGGAGAATCGTATCAATGGGGAAACGCATCAATGAAAGACTGGTTTTATATCTATGACCATAACGTGATCTGGGGCATTACCGCCAGAATCATTAATAATGTCAAAGGGATCTTGATGGGAAAATGACCCTCTGACCTATTGCGATTTCTGTTTTGCCATATTGGCAATAAAAGTGGCAAGGCCCACCTAGTCCGTTTCTCCATTGCAAAATAAAACATAAAAGAGAGAATACCGGTTTGTCCTGCTAGATAAAACCGGTCTTTTTTTGTATACCCTTCTGCCACAAAATGCTAAAAGGCAGTGCTCTAACACTCTCTCCTCACTTCTAAACACACCCCAAAAACAGGACGGACACTTGAGCGAAAAGAGATTCGCCAGCGTCTCCCTGCGCTTTGCCCGAAGGGTAATGGAGACAGAAGACCCCAACCGCTCCCCTTGCCACCAAAAGCTTGTCCGAAGGGTGGGGCCCGGGGAGGGGCATGCGGGCATCACAACTTCGAGCCTGCCCCTCCCCAGATGCACCCAGTGGGAATAGAGATACAGCTTCAATCAAAAACCATGGTACAAAACATCATGAGTAAATCAATCAATAGATCCCTCCTATTTTCCAATTGTAACATCCTATGTTATAAATATGACTTTTTACGTTGTCGCATTTTCCCTAAAAATTTCATACGCTATTATGTAGGAGGAGACGCGTATGAAATCTAATTTTACTGAACAAAGCCGGCGGCTTGGCTTAAAGATCTCATACTACAGAAAATGCCGTAGTCTATCTCAAATGCAACTTGCTGACTGCATCGGAGTTAGCCGCACGCATATGTCACGTATTGAAAATAATGATTGTGGCGTTTCCCTAAATGTCATCTTTCGCATCGCTGATGCATTAGAAATTCCTGTGGCAAAATTATTTGAATAAAGGAGGTTCTCCCCATGTCCACCCTGCACCACTTTCCCTCTCGCTTGCGCCAGCTGCGCCATCTCCATCACCTGACACAAGCCGATCTTGGCAGCGTTTTGGGCTACGGTTACACGGCTATCTCTAACTACGAATCCGGACGTAATGAACCAAGCCTGGATGATCTCATCCGCCTGGCCCATTATTTTTCTCTGTCGGTAGAAGAATTAATCGGCGCTGAACCTCCTTCTGATCCATCTGCATCCTTGTCTCGTCCGGATTTCCCTTGTACTGCCTGTGGTATGTTGTCTGCAAAAGACCGGGCGGCTTTAAAGTATATCATTGGTCGCCTTTCTGGCATAGGAAAAACACCTGTCGTTTGACAGGCGTTTTTTTTGGGCTGATATTTTATGGTCTATTTTTCATAAACCAATCCATCTCTCATCTCATGGTGTTTGGCTCTTTTGCTGCGTTTCTATGGTTAACGTGCTCTTTTCCATATAGCGCAAAAATATTTCCGTAATGGGCAGCAGTTGTTTTTTCTGCTTTAAAATCACTCCGATCGACCGCTTCATCGATGGCTCTAACCGCACTTGGGCCAGATCATGCCGTCCGGCTAAAATCGCCAGCTGCGGCAATATGGCAATACCCAGACCATTTTCTACCATGGATAAAATACTATTATCGTCACAAAGGCGGTAATGGATGTTCAGTGAAATATCCATCTTTTCTAAGCGATTCAGATAGTCCTTCTCATCCCCTTCATCCAAAACCACAAACACTTCCTCCTGCAGTTTTTCTAAAGGGATTTTCTTTTCCATCGCCCAGGGATGATGCTTTGGCACCACTACAAACAAGGGGTCGTCAAACAACTTACGCGTCTGATATTTTTTTATGCCATCAATATTGGTAATCCCAAAATCCACCACGTCTTTTTCTACCCATTGCTCAATCTCCCGGTAATATCCTTGGTGCAGTTCAATGATAACATTCGGATAATCTTTTTTAAATTCCTTAAGGATATGCGGCAGCAACGACCCGGAAAACGTCCCAAATGCTGCCATACGAACAATACCCGCTTCTAAACCCTTTAACGCCAGCGCCCGGTCATTCAGCTCCCGATAATCGTTTACCAAACGGCGCATCAGCGGCAGCAGCTGCTCTCCTTCATATGTCAGCTGCAAGCTATGGCGGGAACGGATAAACAACGGCATACCAAGTTCCTTCTCTAAGGTCAAGATCATCTGGCTAACGGCAGACTGGGTATAGTTCAGCTCATCGGCAGCCTCAGTAAAACTGCCGCATTCTACCACTTTTAAAAACGCCTGATACTTATTCAAGCCAACCTCTCCCTTCTTTCCCTGACCACTCTCTACCTATTTTACTAAAAATACGGGACAGTGTAAAATCATTTTTTCTAATCTTGGTGATAAAACTTCTCCGCTTTACTTTTTAGACATGTTATTCTATACTAACATCACAAAGAGGTCAACACCCTCTTTCCCCTTAATCCGATCACTGCAAAGGAGGTATCCCCATGGACTATGGAAAAACTCGTGCTTGGCTTGAAGTAGATCTTGATGTTTTACGCAGTAACTACCAAAAAATCAAATCTCGGCTTGCCCCTGAAACCAGTTTTATGACTGTAGTCAAGGCGGATGCCTATGGTCTGGGCGCCGTAAAAGTGGCCCAAACGTTGGAGCGCTGTGGCTGTCCTCAATTTGGCACAGCTTATTTTCAAGAAGCCATGGAGCTACGGGAAAATGGTGTTAAAGCGCCAATCTTAGTGCTTGGCCCCATTCCTTTAGAATATGTGGCTTTAGCCTCCAAGGAAAACATCATGGTGGGTATCAGCACACCAGA
>CAJFIN010000033.1 GCA_904381335.1 Candidatus Neoanaerotignum galli
TTTATTGCCAGCGGAAGTCAGCTCATTGGCAACCACGGTGGAGCCGTTTACCACCAAGCCTTGGTTTGTGGCATTTTGTACATCCACATTGTTTAGCGTAACATCCGAGGAATTATAAACATTCAGTGTATTCCGTGCTACATTGTTGCCATCCAGATTCAGATCGTTGATGACAACTTTACCATTATTACTCATGATGTTTAATAGATGGACATTGTTGTCTCCGTTGTTAAAGGGGTTGGCTGCGGTGATGGTGAAGTTATGGCCATTAATGGTCATCGCCCGCGTGATGTTTAATGCGCCATTGTTGTTATTAGCCCCTGTTGCATCCACAGAGACATCAGCCAGCAGCTCTACAGTAACAACAGATCCACTATTGGCATTATTTGCTGCTGCAATAGCCGTTTTCAGATCAGTGTAGTTTTTGGTTTCATTGCCAATGGTGACAGAAGCCACGGCAGTTTCTTGTTCATTTGCGGAAATGCCGTAGGGAGAGAAGTGCTTTAAATCTACGGTAACCGAATTAGCCTCTGCATCATACATACCTTCGTATGCTTCCAATGCCACGCCATCTTCACCCAGATAGTAAACATAGGCGGTGGTGCTGCCTTCAGTCAAAGTTAATGTCGCAGGCAGTACTGCCGTTACCGTGCCGCCGTTAAACTCTACGGTGTCACCAGCGCCATTTTGCAGCGTCAGGTCATAAACCACAGCATAAGCGTTATCGTATGTTTTGGTCGTTTTTTCTACCACCAGTGTCAGATCTTCGGCTGCATTGGCCATAGCAGTCAGTGCGGTCTGGTCAAAGGACAGATCGGCCACATTGGTCTGAATGGTTACCTTAGATACAGCATTAGAGTCCGCCAAGCTGGCCACAGCGCCAGAGGTGATGGCCACTTCCGTTTTGGTGATGTTTTCTTCAGTGGCTTTGACATCAATGGTCACTTCCTGACCCGCGGTGGATACGGCATCACCATTAGCCTCACCATCATCAGCTTCGCTATAAGCGCCGTTTACTGTGGCAGTAACGGTGTTGCTGACTGGATCGGAAACTGCTGCCTGCAGGCCCTGAAGTTTTTCGATGGTGTAATAGCCATCGGTTTCGCTTTCAGTGCAGGTATAATCAGAATCCAGGTATCCGGTGCCATTCAGATCGGTGCTCACTTCACCGCCAGTGATAAAGCCACGAGCATTGTCTGCAACAATAGCCTCGTATTCACCACCGCTAGTGAATGTTCCGCCGGAAATGGAGAGGGAGTCGAGGAAGTCTTCGGTATTTCCCTCAGTTAATGCATTGTTAATATGATAGATATCTACGGCAGGACCAGCTAGACTGGTAAATGTGCCACCGGTGATATCGATGTTCATATGACCATAATAGCCAGTGCTTCCTTGGGTACCTTTGGATACAATAGCCAAAGCGCTGCCAAAGTTGCTGGAGCCGCTAGACCAACCAGATTTATAGACTCTGGCATAATGGTTATAGTTAGAAGCGAGTTCGCCGCTTTGAATGGTCAAATCACCACTATCGATTTCAATGGCAGTGCGGCCAGTGATGGATGCACCATCAATCAGAGTGTGGTTATAGCTGGGCAGATATAAAGCTACATCATAATCGCTGATGACTTCGCCGCCATACAGGTTGATAGTGATGCCACCCTGGTTATCCGTTGCTGTCCGCGTACCATTGCCGGAAATGGCAAAACCACCATCGATTGGCTCGCCAAAGGTGTTATTGCTGTTATTCTTCAACTGAGAGTGCAGCGTACCGCCATTCATATCAAATTGTGCATTGTACCCGGAGATAAATACAAGGCAGCCAGCACCGTTTTCACCACTATTGATTGTGCCATCATTCATGGTAAAAATGGAATTTACAGGGTCTTTGCCTTCTGCTGGATCGCCGCCAGCGGTGTTGCCAATGACTTCAACTACATTGCCAAATCCAGTGATGCTGGAGCCATCAATAACACCATTTTCCCCGGAGTCATTTAAGATAAAATGACCGCCGTTGATAACGCCAAAGGGCTTAGAAACAGAAAAGGTGAATCCGTTTAGATCCAGCGTTACTTCTTTTCCGTTTACATACAGGATATCACTGTCAGAGGCAGTGGCGATCAAGTCGATTTCATCACCGTCTTTTGCTTCACTAAAGGCAGTGCTTACATCGTCAAAATAATACGTTTCACCATCCAGCTCGATGGAAGCAACAGCACTTTCATCAGTATTGTCGGTTGTTGCATTTTCGTAAGGCAATTCGACAGGAACTTCCTGCGGCTCGTCAGATGGGGTTTCGCTGTTGCCTTCATTGTCGGTAATGTCTTCAGTGTCGTTATTGTCTTCACTCTGGTTGTCATTGTCTTCTTGTTGGTCATCTCCGGTTTCGTCACCGGTGATACCATTTTCTTGACCATCGTCAGGGGTCTCATCGGCAGGGTTTTCATCGCCGGAACCATTGTTTCCAGCTTCCTGCGTGTCATTCCCGCTGGGGTTAGGTTGTTCCTGCCCTTGGTCGGTGGGATCTTCCATCCCTTCCGTAGGGCCCGGACCCGTTACTTCATCCTCAGCCAGTGCAGAGACGGGAGCAGTTCCCATCACCATGGCTGCCGCAAGAAGAACGGATAAGTACTTCTTTGCTTTCATTGTGATCCTCCTCCTATCGTTTTGATGATGCAGGCCAGGGAATTTTGGGCAGAGAAACGCCGCGTTGGCGGCAAAATTCCTGGCTGCTGCTGGGCCGAAATCATAGAGGTCAGCATATGATTCCGGTCAAGTTCATTATACCATAAACCAATCAAAATAAAATAGCATATTCTTATTTTTGTCACTTTTTTATACGATTTTATCGTGAAGGTTTGATGGCGATTTGTTTGCCAGCATCAAACCTGGTGGGATAGAGAAAAACCAGAATCATCGAAACAAATAAAGGAAAATGCAGAAAATAAAGTAGATTTGCACTATATAAAGAGATTCAAATCAAGTGGAGAAAAAATCACAGACGGTGGCAAAAAGAAAAATAAAGAGATGCGAAAGCCTGGCCCAAAAAGGCGACAACAATAAAATTTTGTCTGGAAAAAAACAGAAAAAAAACGGCCCCGAAGGGCCGAAACGATCAGGCCGCCTGTTTTCCCGGTCCTTTCCGAAGGATTTTTGGAAAGGAGAGAAAAAAGAGCGTGGCGGTGACACAGACGGCGCAAAAATCAGCAATGGGCTCAGCCAAAAGCACCGCCGTAACGGCATTGGGATTTTGCAGTAAATCCCGAACGCCATTGGTCAGGAAAAAGGAGGTGATCTGTTCTGGCAGCACCACCGGCAGCAGATAGATCAAGGGAATTAGCAGAATGATCTTACGCAGCACCGCCAAAAAAACGGATATCTTGGCTTCGCCAAGGGCGATAAAGGTCTGCTGGCAGGCGGTTTGTACGCCGAATAGGCAGGTGGTGCCCATATAGATACGCAAGGCCCAAACGCCAACTTCCGCCATTTTCGGTTCATCGGTGAACATACCGACAAAAAGTTGAGGCGCGATCATCACCATTAGCCATAGCACTGCAGTAAAAGAAAAACAGCATATTACCAGCAGCCGGAAAGAGCGGCGCACCCGGTCGTGATTGCCAGCGCCAAAATTAAAGCTGGTGATGGGCTGTGCGCCTTGGGTTAGTCCCATGATGGGCAGCATGGCAAACTGCATACAGCTAAGCAAAATGGTCATTGCACCTACGGCTAAGTCGCCGCCATACTGCCGCAGAGATGTATTAAAACAGATGGAAATGAGGCTTTCTGTGGCCTGCATCACAAAGGGAGAAACGCCCAAGGCAATAATGCTGCCCAGCAGCGCCGGACGAAAGCGGAGGTTTGACCGGCGGATATGAAGGATGGTTTGTTTGCCCGTTAAAAACCGCAGCACCCACAGAGCGGACACAGCTTGGGAAAGCACCGTGGCAATGGCGGCGCCAGCTACGTTTAAATCAAAAACAAACATAAAAATGGGGTCTAGGATAATGTTTAAAATTGCGCCAATGAGCGTGGTTTTCATACTGATCGAGGCAAAGCCTTGGCTGGAAATAAAGGGGTTTAGGCCCAGCACCAGCTGCACAAAGATGGTGCCCAAGGCATAGATAGACAGGTATTCCACGGCATAGGGCAGCGTTTCCGATGAAGCCCCCAGAGCAAGCAGGATAGGACGCTGAAACAGCAGCAGCACAATCGTCAGTATGATGCTAAGGCCCAAAATGCCAATGACACTGGCGCCAAGGATTTCTTCTGCCCGCTTGAGATCTTTTTGCCCCATGGCAATGGCCGCTTTGGGCGCACCGCCCATGCCGATTAGATAGCTAAAGGCGGAGATCAGCGTGACAATGGGCATCGTGACGCCAACGCCGGTCAAGGCGGTGGGACCAATGACATCAATATGGCCGATGTACATTCGGTCTACGATGTTATATAGTACGTTAATCAGTTGGGCAACAATGGCCGGGGCAGCCATTTGCAGCAAAAGCCGCCCAATAGGTGCTTGGCCTAGATCAGTGTTGGATGTGGACATGCAGATAGCCTCCTTGGTTGTAGTGTCCGCGAAGATAGGTCATATCATGGCGGAAAAATGAAAAATCTATTACAAATAGCGTACCATTTTTTTTAAGATTTGGGAAGGGGGAAGAAAAATGACGAAAACAGGTTGTGAAACTGATCTTAAAACGGTATAATGGTAAAAATAAATCTCAATATACCAAAGAAAGTGGTGGAAAACCGATGGAAGAAAAAAAGCGGCCACTCCATTCAAAACGCCCTGCGCATCGTCCGGAGCATTTGCGAGGCGGTTTACAGCCTGAAAATGGAGAACAGGCGCCCCATATCCGAAAGAAAAAAAAGAAGCCTTTTTTCATCATAAAATTTGTCGTTTACGGTGTTGCAGCTGTGGTGGTGATCTATGCGGCTTATTATGCCTTTACCACGGCGTTTACCATGGGTGGAGAAGCTGTGGAGGTTTCCGATGAGCAAATACCGGCGCAGGATGTGATTGTAACCATCCCTGAGGGATCAACAACGAAAGAAATCGGTGAGATTTTGGAGCAAAATGGCCTCATTGACAGTGTGACGATGTTTCGCCTGCATTGCCGGCTTAACGGCTATGATGGAACGTTCCATTTTGGCACTTATCTTCTTCATACAGGCATGGACGAAGACCAGATTGCTGCGGTGCTGCAAAGCGGAGAACAATATGTCTCTGACGTGCGGATTACAATTCCCGAAGGCTTTACATTGGAGCAAATTGCCGCCAGGATAGAAGAAAATGGACTGATGACAGCGGAGGAATTGATTGCTGAAGCAGAAAACGGCGACTTTTCCTATGATTTTCTGCCGGCGGAAAAAGGAGAAAGAAAATACCGGCTGGAAGGATATCTTTTCCCGGCTACCTATGATGTGCCAGAGGATGCCACGGCCCATGAGGTGCTGACGATGATGCTGGACCGGTATGCCATTACCTATCAGACCATTGTGGCAGAAAACCAGACGGGCTATACCAATGATGAGGTGCTGATTTTGGCTTCCTTGGTGGAAAGCGAGATTCAAGTGCCGGAGGAAAGGGCAATTGCGGCCGGCGTGCTCTATAACCGTCTGCGCGAGGGAATGCCGCTTCAGATTGACTCTACGGTGCAGTATGCCTTAGGCACCCGCAATGAAGTGGTTACTTATGATGATCTGGAAGTGGATTCTCCCTATAATACTTATGAACATACGGGCATACCCATTGGGCCAATTTGTAATCCAGGGGATGAAGCCATCCAGGCAGTACTTCATCCCGATGATAACAACTATTTATACTATGTAGTAGAGCGGCGGGGCAGCGGCAATCATGTCTTTTGTGAGACATATGATGAATTTTTAGCCGCCCGGCAGGCATATCAAGATAGTTTTTCGCAATAAGGGGGAACAGACATGAAATCGGTGACCGATCAGGCCATTTGTGACTATATCCGCCTCATTCAGCCTGGCTGGGGCGGTGTGCTGGAAGAGATTCAGCAAGAGGCGGAAGAAAAACAGGTGCCTATTATTCCCCATGAGGTGGCCAGGTTTTTGAGTGTGGTTATGGCAATAAAACGGCCGAAGGAAGTGCTGGAGATCGGAACGGCAGTGGCCTTTTCAGCGGGACTGATGAGCCGCTATTTGGCGCCGGGAGGCCATATCACCACCATTGACCGCTATGAAGTGATGCTCAAGGACGCACGGCAAAATATCCTGCGCTTGGGCCTTTCTGATACCATTCAACTGATCGAAGATGATGCAGCCAATGTTTTGCCGAAACTGACTGGCCCGTATGACCTGGTATTTTTGGATGCGGCCAAAGGACAATATGCGCAATTTTTGCCAGAAATTTTGCGCCTGCTGCCGATTGGGGGCATTTTGATTGCGGATGACGTGCTTCAAAATGGAGATATTGTCCGTTCCCGATTTGCAGTGCCGCGGCGGCAGCGGACGATCCATAAGCGGATGCGAAATTTTTTGTGGGATATTTCTCATTTGTCCTGCCTGACTAGCTCCATCCTCCCGGTGGGAGATGGGGTAGTCTTTTGTGTAAAGACGGGAGAATATGAGCCGAAAAAAGGAGAGTTTGACGATGATTGGGAAGGGTAAGCTGGAACTGCTGGCTCCAGCCGGGGACTTGGAAAAGCTGAAAATCGCGGTGCTTTACGGGGCAGATGCAGTCTATCTTGGTGGGGAGGCCTATGGCCTGCGAGCGAAGGCAAAAAATTTCGGTCCACAGGAAATGATAGAAGGCATTCGATTTGCCCATGACCATGGGAAAAAAGTATATGTTACCGCCAATATTTTTGCCCACAACCGAGACTTAGATGGCATGGCGGAATATTTTCGCTTTTTGCAGGAGGCGGGGGCGGATGGCTTATTGGTATCTGATCTAGGGGTGTTTTCCATTGCCCGGCAGGCAGCGCCTTCGCTGGAAATCCATGTTTCTACCCAGGCGAATAATACGAATTATCAAAGCGCTCGCATGTGGTATGAGCTGGGAGCTAGGAGAGTCGTGGTGGCCCGGGAACTGTCTTTGGCCGAAATTCGGGAAATACGGCAGAAAATTCCGGCTGATATGGAAATAGAGGCTTTTGTGCATGGGGCAATGTGCATCTCTTATTCCGGACGATGTCTGTTAAGCAATTATCTGACGGGCAGGGATGCGAATCGAGGGGCCTGTGCGCATCCTTGCCGATGGAAATATTATTTGATGGAAGAAAACCGGCCAGGGGAGTTTTTTCCGATTGAAGAAAACGACCGAGGCACCTATATCTATAACTCAAAAGACCTTTGTATGATCGGCCAGATACCGGCTTTGGTGGAAGCAGGGGTGCAAAGTTTTAAGATTGAGGGGCGGATGAAAACCCCCTTTTATGTGGGTACGGTAGTAAAAGCGTACCGGCAGGCCATTGATGATTATCTTCAGGGCCCGGAACGCTATGCATCGCAGATTCCTATGTATCTGGAAGAAGTATCAAAAGCTAGCCATCGCGCCTATACCACAGGCTTTGCCTTTGGCCGGCCCGGCGGGTCGGAGCAGGTGTATGACAGCAATTCTTATCTTCGGCCCTATGATTTTATTGGTATGGTGGAAGGAGAATGGGATGAAAAAACCGGCCGGGCGTTGGTGATGCAAAGAAACAAGTTTTCTTTGGGGGAGGAAATTGAAGTTATGCCGGTGCAGGGGCCATCTTTTTCCATGACAGTAACAGCGCTGTGGGATGAAAAGGGAACACCCATTGATTCTGCCCCTCATCCGCAACAGATGGTTTATACGGTCTTTCCTCGGCGGGTACAGCCCATGGATATGCTGCGCAAAAAAACAGCGCAATAAATATTGATTTAGAAAGAAAAGGCATTGGAAGGAGCCAGGGGGTATGAAACAAGCAGCCAGGCCGCGGGAACAATTTCGCTCGAAAATGGGATTTATTATGGCTTGTATTGGGTCAGCGGTGGGGATGGCGAATATTTGGTTATTTCCATACCGTACAGGGCAGTATGGAGGCGCGGCTTTTTTGATTCCCTATGTAATATGTGTTGTTTTTTTGGGCATTTGCGGCGTAGTGGGAGAGATGGCTTTTGGCCGCGTGATGAAAACGGGGCCATTGGGTGCCTTTCAAAAGGTGGCAAAAAATAGCGGACGGCCGAAATTGGGGTATCTGGGGTTAGTGCCCGTGGTGGGGTCGCTGGCCATAGCCATTGGGTATTCAGTGGTGGTAGGATGGGTGTTAAAATATTTCTTTTCTTCTGTTAACGGCGCCCTCTTTACTCTATCTTCACAGCAGCTGTTTCAAGATACAGCAGTGTCTTTTGGCAGCGTTGGCTGGCATATGCTGGGATTAGGAATTACGTTTTTAATTATGTCGGTAGGGGTGGCTAAGGGGATAGAGGCAATGAACCAGGTGATGATGCCGGTGTTCTTTCTCTTTTTCCTTATTTTGATGGTTCGCGTGGCATTGCTGCCGGGAGCGGAAGCGGGATATGAATACCTATTTGTACCCCAGTGGGATTTTTTGAAACAACCGAAAACCTGGGTATATGCTTTGGGCCAGGCATTTTTTTCTTTAAGCGTGGCTGGCAGCGGCACGGTGGTTTATGGCAGCTATCTGTCCGATGATGTGGATGTGGTTAGCTGTGCAAAGAGAGTGGCTTTTTTTGATACTTGCGCCGCACTGTTATCAGGGCTAGTGGTCATTCCTGCCGTATTTGCTTTTCAGCTGGATGTGGCTTCTGGGCCGCCGCTGCTTTTTATTACACTGCCGAATGTGTTCGGTCAGATGCCCTTTTCTCGCCTATTTGCAGCGATATTTTTTCTGGCCGCTTTTTTTGCCGCCATCACCAGTTTAATGAATCTGTTTGAAACCCCCATTGAAGCCCTTCAATCTGCCTTTGGCTTTCACCGGCGAAAAGCAGTGCTGATTGTGGCGTTGATTGCGGCGGCAGTGGGGATATTTATTGAAAACGGCGATGTGGTCGGCGCTTGGATGGATGTGATCAGCATCTATATTATCCCGCTGGGCGCTCTACTGGCGGCGGTGATGTTGTATTGGGTGGCGCCAAAGGGGTTGGCCCGTCAGGCGGTACAAATGGGACGGGAAAGACGTTTGGGCGCCTGGTTTGAACCAATGACAAAATATGCATTTGTATTGGTGACGCTGGCTGTCTATATTTTAGGCATTTTCTTTGGCGGCATCGGTTAATCTGTCATAGCACAAGGAGGGAAACAAGGACGTGTCTAATTTTATTTCAAAAACCATACGCAGTATGCCGCCCAGCGGGATCCGCGAGTTTTTTGATGTGGCCAGTATGATGGAGGACGCCATTTCGTTGGGTGTAGGGGAACCGGATTTTGATACCCCATGGCATGTGCGGGAAGCGGCCATTTCCTCTTTGGAAAAGGGGCTGACAAGTTATTCTTCCAATTCCGGCATGCTCCAATTGCGGGAGGCGGTGGCAGACTATCTGCAGGAACGGTGCCATTTGACCTATGACCCGAAGCATCAAATTCTCATTACCGTAGGCGCCAGTGAGGGCATTGATTTGGCGCTGCGCATGATTATCGATCCGGGAGATGAGATTTTGGTGGTAGAGCCGTCCTATGTGAGCTATAAGCCATGTATTTCTATGTGTGGCGGCGTACCCAAAGAAATTGTGACAAAAGAGGAGAATGAGTTCCGTCTTACGGCCAAAGAGCTGAAAGACGCCATTACGCCTCGTACGAAAGCTTTGATTTTACCTTATCCCAATAATCCCACGGGTGCAATTATGGAGATGGATGATTTGGAAGCCATTGCCAAAGTGGCAATACAGGCGGATATTCTCGTCATCAGCGATGAGATTTATTCTGAACTTACCTATGGCACAGCCCATGTTTCTATTGCAGAGCTGCCGGGCATGTATGAAAGAACCATTGTGCTCAATGGGTTTTCTAAAGCCTTTGCCATGACGGGTTGGCGCTTGGGGTATGCGGCTGGGCCGGAAGAGTTTATCAGCCATATGACAAAGATCCATCAATATATCGCTATGTGTGCGCCAACCACCAGTCAATTTGCTGGTGTGGAAGCGCTCAGGGGCGAAACGCGGGATGAGGAATTATGTATTATGCGGGAAGCCTATGATGGACGGCGGCGATTTATTGTGGATGGATTCCGGGCGATGGGGCTGACGTGTTTTGAACCTCGGGGGGCATTTTATGCTTTTCCCAATATTACATCCACAGGCTTAAGTAGCCAGGAGTTTTGCCGAAAATTATTGGAAGAGCAAAAAGTGGCCGTGGTGCCTGGGACGGCGTTTGGTGCTTGTGGGGAAGGATTTGTGCGGTGTTCCTACGCTTATTCGGTGGAGCAAATCGCTGAGGCTTTGGCGCGGATGGCTGCATTTGTCAAAAAATATCAGGGGATAGAAAAACAAAAAACTACTGCATCGAAGAAAGGATCTATGTGAAGGGAGGACACCATGGAAACATTTGTGGTTTCAGCCTGCACATCAGAGGGTCGAAAGATCATGGTGGGCGGCATCTGCCAAGCTGATGCCGGACAGGCGCAGGAAGCTTGGCGAAGGTATCTGGCAGCATATCCTTTTGTGGGCAGGAAGGATTTTGTGGCGGTAGATCATGATTTATTTCATTATTTGATGCAAGGCCCTTGGCAAGGCGCCTTGGCTTTGGGCGCGAGCGTAGATAAAGCGGGGGTTGTCTTGCGCAGCGGCGGCATCATAGGCGATCCCAGCGAGGATGGCCAGGATGCAGAAGGCAATATGGAACAGTTGTCTTCGGGACTGTATCTTTTGGCGTACCCAGGCCGGTTTGGCGCAGTGTTTGAGGGGAGTATGCAGACAGCGCAATTGCTGGATCGATCTTTTTCTGCACTGCTGGAGATGGATAATGATCATAGTGCGCCGCAGGCAGAGTCACTGCTGCGGCAGTATGCCGGTACGTTTTTATTTATTGCCGATGGCAGCGGCCCAGGAGGGTATTGTTATGCCGCAGCAGGCGAGGGAGAAAGACGAAGGGATAGAAAAGAAAAGAAATAGAAAAGAAAAAAATTTTTCTTTTTATGATATATACGGATGGCAGCGGCCCTTGGGGATTGTTTTACCGCAGCAGGTGAGGGAGAGAGACGAAGGGATAGAAAGAAATAGAAGATTCTTTTGCTTTTTACACACTAAAGGCATTTGCCCAGAGGGGATTGCTTTACCACAGCAGGCGAGGGAGAGAGACGAAGGGATAGAAAGAAATAGAAGATTCTTTTGCTTTTTACACACTAAGGCATCTGCCCAGCGGGGACTGTTTTACCACAGCAGAAAAGGGAGAAAGAAAAGGTTTTAAAAAATTATTTTTTTTGGAACCTTTTTTTCTTTTGCCCGTCTGATGAAATAGATGCCATCCACGATATGAGTGGAATTGCAGGATCATGTTTTGAGATAGAAATCAAGGAGGAATTTGAGAATGAAAAAGAATGTATTACTTTTTACTTTGGTTGGCAGTATGGTATTTGGTACGGCTGCCTATGCAGCAGATGTGGTGGCGGTGCCGGTTCAGGCCGAAGAAGCAGGCACTGCTCAAGCGCAGTCCCAGGAGGAAACGCAGATAAACTATGGCATTTATACAGGAAAGATTGCCTCGCTGGAAGAAGGAACAGAGGGATATCGCACTGTGCTGCTGGAATCAGATGATGGCCTAGTGCTGCGGGCCAACCTGTCTTCTTCTGTGGTGCTTTATGACGCGGCAAACCCCACGGAAGTATTGACAGTTTCTGACTTGGCTGAAGGAGATGAAGTGACGGTATTGGTGCCAGCCAATGCTCCTATGACCCTCAGCTTGCCGCCAATGGTTAGTGAAGTAACTGCAGTGGTACGCCATAGCAGTGAAGGGAATTTTGCCATCAGCACCTTTGATGAAAATCTGTATGGCAAGGAAGCCAACTTGGTGCTGAACCTTAGTGAAGATACTGTCATTTGCTCCGTTCATAACGATCGCCGCTTATATACGGCAGACGATGTAAAAAATAGTACGGCCCTTGTTTTCTATACTGTCACCACGCGGAGCTTGCCGCCTCAGACAACGCCATCTATGGTGGTGCTGCTGGAAACAGCCGATATGGCATCTGCGCAAACCACAGATACTGCCCAGATGGAGCAAGCTATCCAGAGCCGGGATGCAGCAGAGATGATTCCTTTGCGCAGCACAGTGGAAGAAGCTGGCTTTACTGTGGAATGGACGGCAAACGATGCCCCTGTGACCATCTCGAAAGATGGTGTTACCATTGTGGTTCGTCAGGGCAGCAATGTGGTCAGCAAAAATGGTCAGGAAACCACCCTGCCCCAGGCCACTACCTTAAATGATGGGGTGATGATGGTGGCAGCAGAGTTAGAAGATCTGCTTTCATAAAAATTTGCTGAAAAAAAGCATAGAAAATGAGCAAATGTCAGAGAAAGAAAAAGACGGTATTGACCGTCTTTTTCTTGTATGCGCTTTTTTAAAAAAATAAAAACATAGGGTATCTGTATGACGCAGCCATGAAAAAAAGGCAAGAAAGGCGTCAGTCAGTAAAACCACGGTTTATTAGTAAAAAACAGGAAGGCACGGCCTGGCTTTTAGAGAGAAAACGATCCTTAAAGAGAATAAATCGGGCCATGACCGTTTTGTTTCTGGGAAAGGATGACGAAAAATATGTACATTTTTTTGTAAATATGATACAATACGGGCCAGAAGCAGAATGAAAAGGACAGGAGGATGTCTTAGATATGGACATTGGTTATTTTGGGCCAGCCGGAACATTTACTTACCAGGCAGCCAAAAAATTTGCCCAGTATCATCAGGCAAAAACGCTTACGGCATACCCATCCATTATTGAGGTACTGCGGGCGGTGGAAGAAGGAAAAGTGGATCGAGGAATCGTCCCCTTTGAAAATTCCACAGAAGGCACGGTGACATTTACGGTGGATGCGTTGATTTTTGACGTGGATGTGACGATTGCAGCAGATTTGGTATTGCCGATTCGGCACAGTTTAGCTGCCCGTCCGGGGACGAAAAAGGAAGAAGTGACCCGTATCCTGTCTCATCCTCAAGCCCTGGCTCAGTGTCGGAAATATTTGCAGGCAAATTTTCCTATGGCAGATCAGGTGCCTTTCGGCTCTACGGCGGCTTCGGCTGTGGAAGTGGCGCAAAAGGAGGAACCATGGGCATGTATTTGCACGGAAGAAGCAGCGGAGTTAGCCGGGCTGACACTGTTGGATCAGGATGTCCAAGATGAAAATGGCAATGAGACTCGGTTTTTGGTGGTAGCGCCGAAGGGCAGCGTTTTGCCTGAATATGAAGGCCGTACCAGCTTGGCTTTTGGCACAGGAAACCGTCCTGGGGATTTGTACAAAATTTTGGATATTATTGCCATTTGGGATTTGAATATGACAAAGATTGAATCCCGCCCCAGAAAAGACCATTTGGGTAAATATGTCTTTTTTATTGATATTGAAAGCGCCAATGCCGCTGATTTGCGGGATGCACTGAAAATGATTGAGCGAAAAACAATGTTTTTCCACTATTTCGGAACGTATAATACGATCCGTCTGTGAAGAAAGCAGGCAAAACCATGAAGATTTGGCAGTTTATCAAAGATAATGCGCTGCGCCTGGTCGCAGGAGCAGCTATCCTCTTTGTAATATTTTTATTGGCTTTGTTTAGTGGTCTGGAGCCCATGTATGGTATCTGGATTTTGTTGAGTCTTTTGGTGGCGGGGCTGTTGGGAGCGGCTCTGGTATGGAGTGTGTTTCACCGAGAAGATGCGGTGGAAGAAGACGATGACCTGGAGATTGAGGCAGAGCTGACACAGCTGGCAGAAGGGTTTCCGTTGCCATTTGCTGTGCTGGAGGAGGATGGGCAAATCCTGGCGGCCAATGAAGACATGGCGGCGATTTTTGGGCAGAGCTTTGAAGGGAAAAAGATTTCTGCATTTTTTTCTGCCTTCTGTATCCACCAAAAGCATCAGGAGGTACAAATCCATGGCTGTCATTTTGATGCTTTTTGTTCTCCTGCCTTCCTGCGGGAGGATGGGGAGAACATTTACTATCTTACCTTGACGGGCAGTGAGGAAAAGGCCTCTTTAAAGCGGCAGCTGGAAGAAGAAAAAAGCGTTTGTGGTTATTTATATGTGGATAACTACGATGAAGTAGCCGAGGGATTGGATGACGCCCAAATATCCATTCTGACGGCATTGTTGGGAAAAAAGCTTACGGCATATGTGGGCGGGGTTGGCGGCATTGTCAAGCGCTTTGAAAAGGGTCGGTATTTATTGGTGCTTTCTAATAAAGCATTGAAGGAACTTATGGCCAAAAAATTTGATATTCTAAATGATATCAAACAGACGAAGGCCGGTTCCCATATCCCGGTAACGGTTTCCATAGGTTTAGGGGTTAGCGGAGAATCTTTAGAAGAAGCCACCAAAGCGGGTAAAGCGGCTATCGATTTGGCATTGGGCCGGGGCGGCGATCAGGCCATCATTAAAGAAGGAGATAAGTATCATTTCTTCGGCGGCAAAAGCAGTGAGTTTTCCCATAACACGAAGGTACGGGCCAGAGTGAAAGCCGATGCTTTAGAAGGACTGATCCGTGGAGCCGGGGAAGTGTTTTTGATGGGACACAAAAACCCGGATTTTGACGCCTTGGGCGCTTGTATGGGCCTTTACCGCATTGCTGCTGATTTAGGCAAAGAAGCGCATATTATCCTCAACCATCCCTCAGCGGCAGTGGAGCCATTATATCGGACCATCCGGCAGGAGAAAGCGTACCATGACTTATTTTGTACAGGTCAGCAAGCCCTGGATCGATTGACAGAAACAAGCCTTGTGATCGTGGCCGATACCTATGTCAATGCGTTGGTAGAAGATAGTCAGGTGGTAGCACAGGCAAGTCAGGTGGTGGTGATCGATCATCATCGAAAAAGTGCCGATTATATCCAAAAGGCTGTGCTGGTTTACCATGAGCCATATGCCTCTTCCACTGCCGAATTGGTGACAGAAATTATCCGAAACTTAGATGATAAGGTAACACTGCGGGCGATGGAAGCGGATGGGCTTCTCAGCGGCATCATGCTGGATACCAAGAGCTTTTCTGTTAAGACCGGGGCCGTTACGTTTGAAGCGGCAGCATATCTGCGCCGAAATAATGGTGACAGCGGCCGGGTAAAACAATTTTTCCGCACAGAATTGGATCAGATGAAGCTTCGGGCGGTTACCATTAGTCAAGCTTCCTTCTATCGAGATGGTATTGTACTTTCGCAATGCCCAGAGGAAGACCCAGGAGCGGCATTAGCTGCAGCCCAGGCGGCGGATGAATTGTTGGAGGTGCGACAGGTGGCGGCGGCCATTGTGGTGTGCCGTATGGGCGCAAATATTTATGTTTCTGCCCGCAGCTATGGCGATATCAATGTGCAGATGCTGATGGAAAAAGCGGGCGGCGGTGGTCATCGGACGATGGCTGGTGCACAATTTCAAGGAAAGACCATTTCTGAGGCCATGCAGGCCGTGAAACAAGCAGTAGATGATTATTTTGAGGAGGTAACACCATGAAAGTGATTTTATTGCAGGATGTAAAAAGCGTAGGAAAAAAAGGCGATATGGTAAATGTGAGTGAGGGATATGCAAAGAATTTCCTGATTCCTAGAAAGCTGGGGGTAGAAGCGACCAATTCCAATCTAAATGACTTGAAACTTCGTAAACAGAGCGAAGAAAAACGCAAAGCAGAAGAACTTCAAGCGGCAAAGGATTTAAAAGCCGTTTTGGAGGGGAAAAAAGTGTTGGTCAAAGTAAAGGCTGGGGAAAACGGAAAGCTGTTTGGCTCTGTCACCAGTAAAGAAATTGCTGAAGCTCTGGAGGAACAAACGGGCTTAAAAGTAGATAAAAAGAAAATGGTTTTGGAAGACCAGATCAAAACCACCGGCGAGCGGAAAATCCCTGTAAAGCTCCATCCTCAGGTGACGGCAGAATTGCTCGTAGAGATCAAAGAAAGCTAAAATAAAAATCATTGGCCCCAAAAGGAGGTGATGCAGTTTGGAAGAAGAAAGACCAATGATGCGCAGTATGCCTCATGATGCCCAGGCGGAAATGGCAGTGTTAAGCGCCATGTTTTTGGATCAAGAAGCAGTGGCTGTGGCGGCGGAGATTTTAAAGCCCGAGGATTTTTATCGTAAGGATAATGAATTGGTTTTTGCGGCGGCCATGGAGCTGTATCATCAAGGGAAACCCATCGATTTGATCACGCTGAAAAACCGTTTGGAAGAAAAGGGCGTTTTTGAACAGATTGGCGGACTTGGCTATTTAGCCCAAATTTCTTCAGCAGCAGGCAGCTCAGTCTATGTGAAGGAATATGCGCAGATTGTGGAGCAGAAAGCGGTACTGCGGCGGCTGATTCAAACCAGCGATCTGATTTCAAAGGACTGCTATGAAAGTGGTGAGCCGGTTAACGCCATTATCGAGCGGGCGGAAAAGGGCATTTTTGATATTATGGGCGGCCGGGCAGGCGGTGATATCACCCATATCAGAGATATCGCCGTAGACGCCTTTGACCGCATTGAAGATATTTTTCAGCATAAGGGCAAGTTGACAGGCGTGCCCACTGGATTTACTGATTTTGATGCAAAAACAGCGGGACTGCAAAAATCGGATTTGATTCTCATTGCAGCCCGCCCTTCGATGGGCAAGACGGCATTCGCCTTAAATATTGCCCAAAATGCAGCCATCCGTTATCAAGTGCCAGTGGCGATTTTTTCTTTGGAAATGAGCAAAGAGCAGTTGGTTAACCGTATGCTCTGCTCAGAGGCCATGATTGATGCGCAAAAGCTCCGCACCGGGGAATTGGAGGATGATGACTGGGTAAAACTGGTGGAAAGCATTGCCCCTTTGACCCAGGCGGAAATATATATCAATGACCGGCCAGGACTGACGCCAATGGATATCCGGAGTATTTGCCGCAGGTTGAAGCTAGAAAAAGGGTTGGGGCTGATTCTGATTGACTATCTGCAGTTGATGAGCAGCAATGGCCGTGCAGAGAGCCGTCAGCAGGAAATCTCCAGTATTTCCAGAGATCTAAAAGCATTGGCGCGGGAAATGGAAGCACCAGTTATTGCCTTAAGTCAGCTGAGTCGTGCCTGCGAAACAAGATCAGATCACCGGCCCATGCTAAGCGATTTGAGAGAATCTGGTGCCATTGAGCAGGATGCGGACGTTGTGGCCTTTTTGTATCGGGATGAATACTATTTTCCTGACACGGACGCTAAAAATCAGGCGGAACTCATCATTGCGAAGCAGAGAAATGGCCCTACAGGTACAGTGCATCTAGCATGGCTGGGGCAATATACAAAGTTTGCAAATTTGTTAAAAGCCTATTAAAAAATCCTTATGGAAGAAAATCCATAAGGATTTTTACTGCCGGCCGGAGAGTCAGTTTTCTGCCTGGTGATTTACGAATCATCTTCTTAACGATAACCGTACCTACTTTCCTGGCTCCAATGTTTGTAAGCATGGCTTGAAAACCGGTGCAATGGAAGTTTGCGCTGGGAAAGCCATCATCCATGGACGAAGGCAAATTGGTAAAGCCGTTCTAGTTTGATATGGCATTGTTCTTGCCTTGCCCCTTATCCTCATGGGATAAGTTTGGATCAAGGGTGGGCCATATGGTGGCCAAAGTGTCAAGGCTACTTTTGATAATTTGTTTCATTACCGGTTTTTGTATAGCGATTGGTCGCTTTTATTTGCTTATGTCAATCTTTATCAATCCATGTGATGAAATGAAAACAAATTTATGGGGTGGAGAAATGAAAAATGTAATCATTAGCGCCGATGGGGATAGAATGGTTTATGCTGTTCCGAACATTGTGGCTGATAATCTAACCGAATACTGCATTGAATTTTGCGACAAATGGCTTAGAACAAGTGCCTATGCAAAAAAATATAGGAGGAACGGTGTCCTATGTTACAATGAGCGGGATTTTATTGAGTATCTCAATAGATTTAAATTTCCCCAAGAGCCATCGGTGTTTATTGAAAATCTTGGCCCGATAGGGATTGATGAATTACCCATACCAGAGCGCTACAAGGATTGTCCTATGTTTCATTTCTAAAAGAGATAAAAAGGATTCCCTCAGGAAAACTGGGGGGACTCCTATGTGGGTATGATCCTATGTTCCTTGTGTTACACCTAAACAGGTAATAACAAACACCAATGGTATAAAGCCTTTCCTTCTTACCCGTTTAGCTGGTTATGTTTAGCGGGTTTACTGTTCTGCTAATGTATCGGCTTTAAAGGAATGCTTATCTATGCTGCAATTTGGCTTTCCTTTTTCCTCTTTTATCTACAGCATATCCGCTCCAGCAGAAGGCGCTGTTTTTTCATGCGCCGAATTACCTTTATCCCATTGTTGGGCATCCCATAAATCTGGATATACTTATGTTTGACGGTATTTCCGCAAGGAGATGGTGATTGCTTTAGCTTGCATAGGATACTCTATTGAATCATTTAAATGTATTTCTAAACGTCCCCCCTTCGATGATTTGTTGCCCTTGGCAAACCCCATGTTTTATCATCGAAGGGAGTTTTTGTGTCTGTCTCATCCCAGAAGGTTTTTTGAACTACGTGGTTATCGCGTGGTTTTCTTTTGATAAAAAAGAGGCCAGTGTGAAACACTAGCCTCTTTTTTCATCAATTACCTACTACCATTGCTGGCTCAAAGCTAAACAACGCATAAGGCCCATCATTCCCATTGCCCATATCTTGATAAGAAACTGTACCAATAATATCCACGTCATCGCCATTTTCAATTTTTTCTATTTCATCTTTGGATAGAAAAATGAGATAGCTAGTCGTATTCGTATCAGCATAAGGACAGTCCACAATGTCACCATTATTCATAATTTCGGCTGTAGCAATACAGGTTTCATCCACAATTTCTACATGGCAGGCAGTAAATTTATAAGTTTTTCCCGTCATATCTTCATTAAATTTATCTTCTGTCAGTAGTTCATATTCGCTATCTTCGCTTACACCATGTAATTCTACCAGTTCTGCCTCTCCAAATTCAATAATAGATGTTGTTAGTCCTTGATAATATTCTTCTTCATAAACATTTGTTATCTTCCCTATAACTGTGATTTCTGGTGTATGAGCGGTATCTATCGAGGCTAAAACATCACTCGGAAGATATACATGTAAATCACCTATGACACAATAATCATTTGTAATACTCCTAATTTCCCCTGTAACTTTGTAAGTATTTTTACGGGCGCGTGCCTCGTTTTCTTTTACATCATCAAATACATCTTCCCATGTTGCCTCAACCACATTTTCATCTGATAGATCTAAAGTTTCCTCTCCGCTTTGGGCATCAGAGTCAGAAGCGGATTGGCCTGTAGGGGGATTGGATATAGCGGAAACTTCATCACCATTTTGGGAACTGGAACCATCATTGCAGGCCGCCAGGGATAGGGCTAGAGCCGCCGTCAGTAGGAGTGTTATCCATCGTTTCATTTCTACCATATCCTTTCTGTTTTAGCTGAAATTTGCTGGATATCGGTGCATCTAACAAAAGAGTAACACATAAGTATTCAAATGTTAACATATGTGTTCAGAAGGAATTGTATCATGGGATACCCTGTTTTTAGAGGTGATTCCATGAGCGATATGCAGTTAAATCCGGTGATTGTAGGTGAAGTAATTGCAAGATTTAGAAATAAAAAAGGTGTAACCCAAGAGGTATTAAGTGGGTTAGCTGACATAGGAAGAACACATTTAAGTGCGATTGAACAGGGAGAGAGAAAACCGACATTAGAAACACTGTATAGGATTAGTTGTGCATTAGATGTCAATATGAGTGACATTGTGATCGCCATTGAAGCAGAAATCAATCAAAAGGAAAATCATCCGTAAAGCAATTTTATGACAGGAATTGAAAATCGAACGAAAAAACAAGAGAAACGGGCGTTAAATTTAGATAATATGAGATGCTTTCTTGCTAAAAAGAAAGAATACTGGATAAAAATGTGTATTTTT